>NZ_JAGNYF010000052.1 GCF_017985075.1 Flavobacterium sp. | reverse complement strand
CATACTTTACATGCTAAAGTAGATGGAGTTGTAAAATTCCAGAAAAAAGGTGAGAACAAATCTTGGGTTTCTATACTTCCATTCGAAGCATAATAAACCAAATACAAATATAAAATCCCAAATACCTATATGGTTTTTGGGATTTTTTTGTGAAAAGTAATATCTAAAAAATCCCCAATCAATTGAATGGGGATTAAAATATTTAATTTATCTAATTAGTATTTTGGCAAATCATTAACGATTTTATCAAGTCGACTTCCCTCAAAGAAAAACAGACTTCCTAAATATTCTTTTGATTTAAAATTTATATCTTTCTTCAATAATTCATTTTCAAACATTCTTGTATAAACAGCCCTATATCTTGAATCATACAAATCTGTGTTAATAGAAAACAATTGACTTGTAAAATTATTTCTTTGATCAAGCGTTTCATCTAATTTCCCATAACCTTCCATTACCAAAAACAACTTATATCCATGTTTTTTAGCATAATTTTCATACACATGCATTGGTTTACATAAATCTGAAGTACAACCGTTTTTAAAGAGATAAACCATTGATTTTTCGTGTTTAGCTACTTCAGATCTTAATTGTTTCCCTGAAATTTTATAAATTTTTGTTGTGTCTAAGTTTTCAAAACTTTCTAAAGTAACAATTTTAGCTTTATCATCCTCTTTAAGTTTTGAATAATCATTCGTTAATCCAGAAATTTTACATGAGATTAAGAGTACTGAAATAACAAGTGTAACGAATACATTTTTCATAGTTTTAGTTTTGATTATTGTAAATGTAAAAAAAACTTCCAAATTACAATATGGTTTTTGTTAATTTTTTTGTGAAAAAAAAAATTAACAAAAAAACCCTCGCTCTTCAGCAAGGGTTTTTCTAATTATCTAAAAATCTAACTTTCTAAGAAGTCTGATTAATATCTGTAATATTCTGGTTTAAATGGTCCTTGAACCTCAACACCAATATATTCTGCCTGATCTTGACGTAACGTTTCTAATTCTACTCCTAATCTTGAAAGGTGTAAAGCCGCTACTTTTTCATCTAAATGTTTTGGCAACATATATACTTCATTTTTGTAGTTAGCACTATTTTCCCATAACTCCAATTGCGCTAACGTTTGGTTAGTAAATGAGTTACTCATTACAAAACTTGGATGACCTGTAGCACAACCTAAGTTTACTAAACGTCCTTCTGCTAAAATGATAATTTCTTTACCATTTACTGTATAAATATCAACTTGTGGTTTTACTTCGTTTTTAGTGTGACCAAAATTTCCGTTTAACCAAGCCATATCAATTTCATTATCGAAATGTCCAATGTTACAAACGATAGCTTTATCTTTCATAGCTTCAAAATGACGACTTTGAACAATATCTTTATTTCCAGTTGTAGTAATTACAATATCTGCAGTAGCAACTACTGTATCTAATTTTTTAACTTCAAAACCGTCCATTGCAGCTTGTAAAGCACAAATTGGGTCAATTTCAGTAACTGTTACAATAGAACCCGCGCCACGGAAAGAAGCCGCAGTACCTTTACCTACATCACCGTAACCACAAACTACAACTCTTTTACCTGCTAACATAGTATCTGTTGCTCTACGAACCGCATCAACTGCAGATTCTTTACAACCATATTTGTTATCAAATTTAGATTTAGTTACTGAATCGTTTACGTTGATTGCTGGCATATATAAAGTACCTGCTTTCATTCTTTCGTATAAACGGTGAACTCCAGTTGTAGTTTCTTCAGATAAACCTTTAATTCCTTTAACTAATTCTGTGTAATTATCAAACACTAAATTTGTTAAATCACCACCATCATCCAAAATCATATTTAAAGGTGCACGTTCTTCACCAAAAAATAACGTTTGTTCAATACACCAATCAAATTCCTCTTCATTCATACCTTTCCAAGCATAAACCGGAATTCCAGCAGCAGCAATTGCAGCAGCAGCATGATCTTGAGTAGAGAAAATATTACAAGAAGACCAAGTAACATCCGCACCTAAAGCCACTAATGTTTCAATTAAAACAGCTGTTTGAATAGTCATATGTAGACACCCAGCAATACGAGCTCCTTTTAATGGTTGACTTGCGCCAAACTCTTCTCTAAGCGCCATTAAACCTGGCATTTCAGCTTCTGCTAATAAAATTTCTTTTCTTCCCCATGCTGCTAAAGAAATATCTTTAACTTTGTATGGTACGTAAGGAATTGTTTTTGTACTCATTATATTTGTATATTTATTTTTTATTTACGAGTGCAAAGGTACAATATTAGTTTCAAATTAGAAATTAATTTTAACTATTTAAGTTTTGTTCAAACCTTTAAACAACTGAATAACAATAAAATAAAAATCATTAAATCAAAATAAAGCATGCCTTTTTATAAAGAAATCATCATAAACGAACACACTGTTGCCTATTTTTGGAAAATTACCGAAGATATTTTATGGTTCAATGAAAAGTCAGTGCTAAATGATAATTCAAAATTAAGACTACAAACCATGCAGTCTGTGGCACATCAAAAGGGTTTTTTGGCTGTTAGAATGTTACTTCAACATATTGATTTAACCGATTTTAACTTATATTATGATGCATATGGGAAACCGCACCTGAAAGTCGAAAGTCAAATGTCAAAAATCAAAAGTCAAGAAATTAATAATATAAATTCTAAACAAAAATACATTTCAATTTCCCATTCGCACGAATTTTCTTGTATTTGTATTAGTAATAAACCAGTAGGAATTGACATTGAAGTTTGTAAAGAAAAAACATTAAAAATTGCCTCAAAATATATGGATGTTACCCATTTAGATAACCTCACAATAGCAGATAAAATAAAAAAAGCAACCATAATTTGGGGTATAAAAGAAAGTATATTTAAATTAAAAAATGAAAAAGGCATCAGTTTTCCAAAGCATATTTTCGAAAGACCTTTTAAAATAGAAGACAAAAAAGGTACCGCACAATTAATTTTTAATAACAATACCGAAGATTTTCAATTTCAGTTTGATACAATTGAAGAGTATGCTTTTGTTTGTGCTTTAACTAAATAAATATGTTTGAAACCATCATTAATCAGTATCAAAGTATTCCGAATTGGCAAATTGGAATTGAAATTGTCATTTTTATTTTTGGTGTTTTAAGTGTGTATTTTGCAAAAAAAGAAAATGTATTAGTATATCCAACCGGGATTATTTGCACTATATTATCCGTATATATTATGTTTCATGCAAAATATTATGCCGATATGAGCATCAACATCTACTATTCTATTATGAGTGTTTATGGTTGGTTTCAGTGGAAAAAAATAACAAATGGCAAAGTACTTTCTATTTCCAGAACCAATTTGAAAGAAAAAATTATCGGTATAATTTTATTTCTTATAACAGCTATAATTTGTATTTATATTTATAAATTTTTTAATTATAAGTTACAGATTAACAATTATTTGGATATTTTCACTACCTCATTATTTTTCACAGCAATGTGGTATATGGCTAAGAAGAAAATTGAAAATTGGACACTTTGGATTGTTGGAAATACGTTTGCCGTTTATATTTTTTTTGACCGACAACTTTACATAATAGCTATACAATACATAATTTTTACTATTTTAGCCATCTCAGCGTACATAGAATGGAAAAAATATTTAGCGAAATAGATTTACAACAAATAGTTAAAAGAGGAAATTCTTTAGAAAAAATTATGCAGCAATTGCATTATTTTAAAAATGGAATTCCAACTATTAACTTACTAAAAATCGCATCTATAAACGATGGAATTTTTCAATATTCGGAAAAAGAAATTTCTGAATATTGTAACTTTTTTGACAAATATAAAGACAATTATTCTATTGAAAAATTTGTTCCAGCAAGTGGTGCTGCTACAAGAATGTTTAAATCGTTAAATGAATTTTTAACAAAATTTAATCCTGAAAAAGACACCGTAAATTCGTATGTAAACCTTAATAAAGATAAAGATTTATCATTATTTATTGTAGGTTTAAGAAGTTTTCCTTTTTACAACCAATTAAAAGAAAAAACAAAAACTATTTTTACAGATTATCCGAATTATAATTCCGATCAAAAGGTATATGCGATTGTTAAAACGCTTTTAACTGATAATGGATTGGATTTTGCCAATAAGCCAAAAGGTATTTTACCATTTCATATTGAAAATGATGAAATTTTAACACCAATTGACGAACATGTTTTTGAAACTGATTTTTATAGAAAACCAAACCAAAAATCGAAAATACATTTTACGATTTCTAAAGAATTTCAAACCGATTTTTTAAAAATTACAAATAAATATGATAATGTAGAATTCACATTTTCTTATCAAAATGAAACATCGGACACTATTGCTGTAAGTGCCGACAACACCCCTTTTAGAACTTCTGAAAACGAATTGTTTTTTAGACCGGGTGGACACGGTGCCTTAATTGAAAATTTAAATCAACTGCAATCTGATATAGTTTTCATTAAGAATATTGATAATATTTCTCAAAATAACAGAGAACTTAATTTAAAAAACAAAAAATTATTAGGCGGTATTCTTTTACATACAAAAAAGGAAGTGGATGCTACATTGAAAAGGTTTCAAAAAAACGAAATCAACGAAAATAATATTAAAGAAATTATTTATTTCATTGAAACTAAAATGTCAATTTCTTTGCCTCAAGAATTTAAAATGTTTCAATTTGACTATCAAAAAGAATATTTAATTAAAATTTTGAACAGACCCATTCGTGTTTGTGGAATGGTGAAAAACGAAGGAGAGCCTGGAGGCGGACCATTTTGGGTTCAAGATGAAAAAGGAAGACCGAGTTTGCAAATTGTAGAATTATCACAAATTGATTTAAACAACGAAAATCAACAGGCTATCTTTAAAAATTCCACTCATTTTAATCCGGTGGATATTGTTTGTAGTGTCAAGGATTTTGAGGGTAACAAATTTGACTTAAATCAATTTATTGATCCTAAAACAGCATTCATTACAGAAAAAACGAAAAACGAAAAAAAAATAAAAGCGTTTGAACTGCCTGGTTTATGGAATGGTGCGATGGCAGATTGGAGTACTATTTTTGTAGAAGTTCCAATTGAAACGTTTAATCCAGTTAAAAAAGTAACCGATTTATTAAAACCCGCACATCAACCAAATAATTTAGACATCAATTCTGGTTTATAATGAACGTAGAAATCATTTCATCAGAACTTAATTTTAAAGCCGTGAGAAGCAGTGGCGCTGGCGGACAAAATGTAAATAAAGTGTCTTCTAAAATAGTGCTTATTTTTGATGTGGCGACTTCTCAAGGTGTAACTGATGAAGAAAGGATTCTACTTAACACGAAACTAAAAACAAAAATTTCACAAGAAAATTTACTGATTCTAACTTGCGATGAAGATCGAAGTCAATTCAAAAACAAAAAAATTATCATCAAACGTTTTTTTGAAATGTTAGAAAAAGCTTTAGCAAAACCTAAAATACGAAAAGCAACTAAAATTTCAAAAGGTGCCAATGAAAAACGCATTCAAGAAAAGAAAAAAGCAGGTGAAATTAAAGCAGGAAGAAAAAAATTAGATTTCTAATTAATCAAAGTAAACACATTCATACAACACAGATTAAAGAAATTTTAATAATTATACTAATTTCTCAAATCCGTGTTCCAATAATAAAAATTGATTTATGATATTTGAATTTGTTGTTGAAATTCTTATTGATTTTTGAAATTGTATTACTATCTTTGTCTTATCTCAAAGGGGTGCTTGTTTTTCAGGCTGAGATTATACCCATAGAACCTGGGCGGGTAATGCTGCCAAGGAAAATCGAGAACTATCTATATTTCTGAACCAGCTTCAGAATCGAAATTCTCAAAAATCATTTTATTAATTATTTTTAACAAAGAGTAATTACCCCTTTTATTCGTATTAATTTACGAAGTATGAATGTATTTTTAAAAAGGCAAAAGGCAAAAGGCAAAAGGCAAAAGATTTATAAATTAAGTCTATTTTCTATTCTCTTTTCTCTATGTTCTTACAGTCAAGAACAACCAAAAGATTCTGTAAAATCAATTGAAGAAGTCTTAATTTCTGGCGTACGAGCAAAAGACAAAAACCCAATTACATTTACAAATGTTTCTAAAGCACAAATTGCGCCCAGAAATTTAGGGCAAGACATTCCTGTTTTATTAAATTATTTACCATCTGTCGTTACTACAACAGATGCTGGTGCAGGAATTGGTTATACCTATATGCGTGTTCGTGGTTCCGATGGTTCTCGTATTAACGTAACCTTAAATGGCGTGCCTTTTAACGATAGTGAAAGTCAAGGTACCTTTTTTGTCAACTTACCTGATTTTGCTTCTTCTTTGGAGAGCATTCAATTACAACGTGGCGTTGGAACCTCAACAAGTGGCGCTGGAGCATTTGGTGCGAGTTTAAATTTACAAACCAAAGCCACACAACAAAATAGTTATGTTGAAATAGCTAATTCTATTGGAAGTTTCGGAACCCGTAAACACACATTAGCTTTCGGAACAGGATTACATAATAATTTCGAAATGAACGCTCGAATTTCTAAAATAAAATCGGATGGTTTTATAGATAGGGCTTCATCTGATTTATTTGGATATTATTTTGATGCAAATTATATTACAAAAAACACGATTATTAAAGCAATTGCTTTTGGCGGAAAAGAAAAAACGTATCAAGCTTGGAATGGTTTGGAGGATGAAGAAAAACTAAAAAATGATAGAACATATAATTCGGCTGGACAGTATACAGATGAATTCGGGAATACCCAATTTTATGATAACGAAACAGATAATTATTGGCAAAATCATTTTCAATTGCATTGGAATGAAAAACTAACTTCAAAATGGCAATCAAATATTGCGTTGCATTATACTTTAGGTAAAGGCTATTTTGAACAATACAGAGAAGACGAAAATTTTTCAGATTATGTATTGCCCAACTTTAATGGAAATACCGCTACCGATTTAATAAGAAAACGTTGGCTGGATAATGCATTTTACGGAACTACTTTTTCATTAAATTACAAAAACACTACTACCGATATTATTATTGGTGGTGCGGCAAACAAATATGAAGGAAAACATTTTGGAGAAGTAGTCTGGACACAATATTATGTGCCAAATTCCAACAAATATTATGATAATTTTGGAAATAAAAATGATGTGAATTTCTATACTAAAGCTTCGCAGCAAATTGGAAAATTTAATGTTTTTGCCGATTTACAATATCGAATGGTTTTCTATGAAGCCAATAGTATAAAATTTAATGATGTAAATGATACATTCCGTTTCTTCAATCCAAAAGCCGGAATTACATATACATTAAATACAGCAAGTTCTATTTATGGTTATTTCGGAATTGCAAATAAAGAACCTCGAAGAGATGATTATGAAAGCGGAAGTGTAAAACCAGAACGTTTACAAGATTATGAATTGGGTTATAAATTTAAAAATAAGAAAACCAGTTTGAATATTAATGCCTTTTATATGAGATATAAAAATCAATTGGTAGCCACTGGTGCTCTAAATGATGTGGGTAGTCCTGTTTTTGAAAATAGCGGAAAAAGTATGCGTGCAGGTATTGAAATAGAAGTGGCTTTACAACTTGCTTCTAAATTTGTTCTACAACCAAACATCACTTTAAGTACAAATAAAAACAAAGATTTCTATTTTGAACGAGATGGCGTTTTAGCCAATTTAGGGAACACCAATATTGCCTATTCACCAAATATGGTAATAGGAAATGCACTAACATATTCGCCAATTAAAATGTTTCAAATTTCGTTATTAACCAAGTATGTTGGTGAGCAATATATGGGAAATATTGATGCTGAAAAATCAATTTTACCTGATTATACGACATCTGATTTGAATATTAATTACGAATGGAAAATAAACAAAGGCATTAAATCGATTGTGTTTTCGGGATTAATAAACAATATTTTCGACAGAACGTATGAATCAAACGGCTATTTTTATACATATAATGATAATTGGAGCGGACCAGGAATTTCAACAATTGAAGGCGTTGGTTTTTATCCGCAAGCGGGAATCAATTTCTTAGTTGGAATGAACTTGAAGTTTTAATAAAAACAACCACAACGTTTGTCACCCTGAAGGGTCTCTTGTTAAACAACACTGTTGAAAAAATGCAAAGAGATGCTTTCAGCAAGACAAACGTTGTGGTGATTTATTTTCCTTCAATCCAAGCTGTAATGCTTCTGTCGTCTGGTTGGGTTTTTGGTGAAATTACTTTTTCCAATTCGCCATTTTCGTTAAGAAGAAATTTTTGAAAATTCCATTTTACAGACGTGTCTTTTACGCCGTTTTTTGATTTCTTAGTTAAGAATTCATAAATGGGATGCATATTTTTTCCTTTTACTGAGATTTTTTCCATCATAGGAAATGTTACACCATAGTTTATACTGCAAAAACTTTCAATCTCAGAGGCGCTTCCGGGTTCTTGCCATAAAAAATTATTGGCTGGAAAACCAATAATTTCAAAGTTTTGATTTTTATATTTTTCGTAAATTTTCTGCAATTTTTTGTATTGAGGTGTTAAGCCACATTTTGATGCGGTATTCACAACCATTATTTTTTTTCCTTTTAAAGTTGAAAAATCGAACTGGTTTCCTTTTAAATCGGTCACTATAAATGAATGAATAGAACCTTTAGGATAGGTTTTTGTGTCTTTTTTTAAAAAAGAAAATATGGATTGTAACATTAATTATACACTTTTATGGTTGTGGCATCTATCATTTGAACTCGATACGCTTTCATTGGATATTGTTTTCCGGCTGCCAATCCTGTAAACAAACTATATTCAGTATCGTCACACGGACATTTGGCATTAATTCCATTAATTGTCATAGTAGAACAATCTGCTAATGCTTGATTTGGACAAGCTGCATCATAAGCCAAAAAATTACCACTTCCTGCATTGAAAACAATCAAACCTCTAATTCCAGCACCTGCCGAATTTACATACACTGCACTGGAAGGATACGCCAAAACGGAATATTGAGGAAAACTCATATTTAATATTACTTCAAACGAGTAATTTGGCAAATATGGATTGTTATTATTAGTCTGTGTATCTCTGTCACAAGAAAAAAAGACTGTAAACAAAATAAGAAAGTAAAAAATTCTTTTCATTTTTTATATTTATTTGATTTATCAAAATTAATTTATTTATATTTGACAAACTAATATAGTAAACGAAAAATAGTTAAATAAATTATATCTTTGCAAAAAGGGAATCCCATAGTTGTGGGATTTTTTCTATTTTATAAATTAATGAAGTTATGAGCACAGTATCTTATTACACAGCAGAAGGATTAAAACATTTAAAAGACGAGTTAGACCAACTTAAATCTATAGAGCGCCCAAAAGCGTCACAAGCCATCGCAGAAGCAAGAGACAAAGGCGATTTGTCTGAAAACGCAGAATACGACGCAGCGAAAGAAGCGCAAGGATTATTAGAAATGCGAATTTCTAAAATGGAAGAATTGGTATCTAATGCCCGAATTATTGACGAATCGACTTTAGATGTGTCGAAAGCTTTGGTGTTATCAAATGTAAAAATCAAAAATCAATCTAACGGAATGGAACTACAATACAAATTAGTTGCAGAAAGTGAAGCAGATTTAAAAACAGGAAAAATATCAGTAACTTCTCCTATTGGAAAAGGATTATTAGGAAAAAAAGTAGGCGAAATCGCAGAAATTAATGTACCAAACGGCATATTAAAATTTGAAATTTTAGAAATTACACGTGACTAATTTCTGAAATTCCAAAGTTAGAAATTCCAAAATCCAAAAAAATGAGTTCTATTTTTACCAAAATAATAAACGGAGAAATTCCTTGTTATAAAATAATAGAAAACGAAGATTTTATTGCGTTTTTAGATGTAAATCCGAATGCTAAAGGACATACATTATGTGTTCCGAAACAAGAAATAAATAAAATTTTCGATATGCCTGAAGATTTATATTTAAAACTAATGGCATTTTCAAGAAAAGTAGCGATTGCTTTGGAAAAAACAGTGCCTTGTAAACGAATTGGAATGGCTGTTGTAGGTTTAGAAGTACCGCACACGCACGTTCACTTAATTCCGCTTCAAGATATGGACGATATGCGTTTTCAAAGAAAAACAACTTTGACTCCCGAAGAATTTTCAAAATTAGCTCAAGATATAGCTAAAAATTTATAAAAACTATTTCCACAAATTTTAAATGAGTTTGTGGATTTTTTTAACTTATAAAATGAAAAAAATAATCCTACTCTTTTTATTCTCAAACTACATTTTTTCACAAGAAATTCCTTCTGAAAATTATTTTTGGCAATATAATTATAATATAAATAATGGAATTGAAGGTGTTATTGGTGTTAAAAATTGTTATGTCCGACAAGATTCAACCGCAAACAGCCAATTATTAGATTCTTTACAAATTGGTCATAAAATTAAGGTCATTAAAAACACAAATGCAAACCTAAATATAAAAGGGTTGGATTTATCTTGGGTAGAAATTGAGTATATAAAAAATAGTCAAATAAAAACTGGATTTCTTTGGAAAGGTTTTATTGCTGTTGGAAGTACGACAAAGGGAAATAACACATTTTTAACTACAATAAATTCTAAATACCGTAAAAAAATTCAAGAAAAAGACATAGAATATGATGCCGAATTTTATAGAATTTCTGTAAAAGCAATTGATAATAAAAATGAAATAATATCCGAAAAATCAATTGATAAACAACTTTCTGAAAGTGTGTTTTTTGAAAATTCAATTGTTGATAGTTGGGGTTTAAAAAATATAACTGAAGTATACCGAATTTCTTTTAGCGGACAAGCTTGTGGTATTCCTACATTTCATTATTATTTTGGTTGGACCGGCACATCATTTCTGCTTCTTCCAGAAAAATATAATGTTGGAGATGCTGGGGTATTTTATCACAATGAAGAATTTGTTTTCCCAAAAGAAAAAGGTGGACAACCAAATATTATTATTAAAAATATTACTGAAGCAGAAAACACTGATGATACTTTGGAAAAGTATACTTTTTTAGTAACAAAATTGATGGAATATTATTCTTGGGATGGAAAAAAATTCAAACTCATAAAGACCAAAAAACGCAAACCTTATACAGAAATAGAAAATTAACTTTCTTTCTTAAAAATCATTTGCATCGTGGTGCCTTTGCCAATTTCAGATTGCACTACTCTAATTTTTCCTTTGTGATATTCTTGTACAATACGTTTGGTTAGCGACAAGCCCAAGCCCCACCCTCTTTTTTTAGACGTAAAACCCGGCTCAAAAATAGTTTTGAATTTATTCTTCGCAATACCGCTACCAGTATCAGTAACTGTTATAAAAACGTTAGTATCGCCTTCCACAATTTCGATGGATAAGTTGCCTTTTCCTTTCATAGCATCAATGGCGTTTTTTACTAAATTTTCAATTGTCCAGCTATGTAACGTCGGATTTAATGACACATAAAGTGGTTTTAAAGGCGCTCGGAAATCAAAAATTACTTGTTTGGAAACACGAGATTGCAAATACTCAAATGAAGATTTGGTTTCCTTGATAATATCTCTTTTTTCTAAGATAGGTTCACTTCCAATTTTAGAAAACCTGTCCGTAATGGTTTGCAGTCTGTTTATATCTTTTTCTATTTCTTCAATGGTAGTAGCTTCAACATTTTCTAACTTCAACAACTCCAACCAACCAATTAATGAAGATAAAGGCGTACCTATTTGATGTGCGGTTTCTTTAGCCATTCCTGCCCAAAGTTTATTTTGGGTTGCCATTTTTGTAGCACGATAAAAATTATACACCACGCCGCCAAACAAAAACGCTACTAATAATAAGGCAATTGGATAATATTTTAGTTTGTTTAATATTGGAGAATCGCCATAATATACCAAATGATAATCGTTTTTAGCAAATTGGACTTTTATTGGAGCATTTTGACTTTTAATTTTATTTAAAAACGCTTTTACTTTAACAGTATCGGTTTCAATTTCACCCAAATTCAAATTACTTAAAATTTTACCTTCTTTATCAGTAAGAATTAATGGAATGTTTTTGTTGTTTTCAATAATAAACGTGGGTAATTGAATATCCGCATTAACATCGGCATTTCTTAAATTCTTCAAAGCTGTTGCCCAAAGTTCCATTTTATTGCGTTCTTCTTCTTTAAACGTTTGAAAAAAAACATAGGTGTTCAATAAAATTAGGGAAGCAATTAAAAACGATGAAATAATAATAATCCAACGTGTAAGATTTCTTTTTTCAGAAAACTGCATAAAAAGTATTTTGAGTAAAAATAAGAAAAAGTGAATAGTAATTAGAAATAAGTTAATAGTTTTTTGGTTTTTTTAATCCAACCACGAATACTCGAATTTAAAAATATAAAAAAGGTCCGAATCGACTTTGTCGATAATTATTCGAATCAAAATTTATAAATACATTTTTTAGTAAAGTAAATTCGGAAATTCGTGGCAAAAAAATTGCTAACATTTGTAAAAAGAAATATCATTTCAATTGATTGATTTGCTTTATATTTGTAAAAAATACAATTTATGTTAAGCATTAATCCAAAAGAAATATCGCCATTAAAACTGCAAAGTTATTTACAAACTGCTGTATCGCCAAGACCAATAGCGTTTGCAAGTACTATGGATGAAGATGGAAATCCGAATTTGTCGCCATTTAGTTTTTTTAATGTATTTAGCAGCAACCCTCCTATTTTAATTTTTTCGCCTGCCAGACGCGTGCGAAACAATACTATAAAACACACTTTGATAAACGCACAAGACACACGTGAAGTCGTTATTAATATTGTAAATTACGATATGGTGCAACAAATGAGTTTATCAAGCACCGAATATCCAGATGGTGTAAACGAATTTGAAAAAGCAGGGTTTACTATGTTGCCATCAGATAGTGTTGCGCCATTTAGAGTGGCCGAAAGTCCGGTGCAGTTTGAATGTAAAGTAAATGATATTGTTGCATTAGGCACAGAAGGTGGTGCAGGAAATTTAGTTATTTGCGAAGTGGTAAAAATTCACATTCACGAAAGTATTCTTGACGAAAACGAAATGATTGATCAATACAAAATTGATGTCGTTTCACGTTTAGGTGGAAATTGGTACAGTCGTGCAAACGAAGGTTTGTTTGAAGTGGAAAAACCATTAACTACTTTAGGAATTGGTGTAGATATGATACCAGGTTTCATCAAAGAAAGTGGCTATTTTAATGGAAATGATTTAGGAAAATTAGGAAATATAGAAG
>NZ_JAGNYF010000051.1 GCF_017985075.1 Flavobacterium sp. | reverse complement strand
TTTCCCTTATGTTAGCCCAAAGAAGTTTCTCAGAGCAAATTGATGCTATTGAAATTGAAGAAAATGCCTACGAAGAATGTGTAGATAATTTTGAAAATTCGCCTTGGGCAGACCGATTGTATTGCTATCATGCTGGGTTAGACGAATTTGTAGCTGAATTAGAAGAAATAGAGGAACAATACGACATTATTGTTTCCAATCCGCCCTTTTATTCTGAAGATTATAAGACAGACAACGCATCACGTGATTTGGCTCGTTTTACAGACGCATTGCCTTTTGATGAGTTGATAGAAGCGGCCTATTTGTTATTGTCTGAAAACGGAATCTTTTCTGTAATTATTCCCTATTCTGCGGAAGAAGATTTTATTGCTTTAGCGAAACAATCGTTATTATTTCCGTTAAAAATTACTCGAGTAAAAGGCACCCCAACTTCTGAAATTAAAAGAAGTTTATTGGCATTTACTCGTATAGAACAAACGCCAATAATTGATGAATTAGTGATTGAAACCGCACGTCATCAATATACTTCAGAATATATTGAACTTACCAAAGATTTTTATTTGAAAATGTAAGTTTATTTAGATTTTATCCAATCTAATAAATACATTTTTACCGCATCATCTATTTCATATATTGATGAGTCAGATTTTAGGTTTTTAGAACTTGTTAAATAATGATTTAATGATTCAAAAACTTTAATATCAATATTTTTATTATTTGTTTTTTTTAGAATAGAAGTGTTTGCAATGGGATCTACAAAAATGTCATTGTTTCCAATTAGATAAATTGTTGGAATTGTAATATTTTCATAAACAGGAATGAAATTCTTTTTTAATAATTCTAAGTAAGACGAAAAAGTAATGTACCAACCAAAATCTTTTTTCTTATAACCATATTTTTTCATAGTAGAATAAATCACTTTTTTTAAAGCCATTTCATCTAAAGTAAAATTTTTATCTATAATTTTTGAAATACTATCCATTACCTTGAATTTAGTTTCATTATCACTATATTGAAGGTTTCTTTCTTGTTTATTTTGCCCTGTTTTAATTTGATATTTAAATAATTCTGTAGCTCTTTCTATGGGTGTAGCCAACTGAATTAAAAAATCACATTTCAAACCTTTTTCTATGGCTCCCATTGTTGTTAATCCACCATAACTATGTCCTAAAATTCCAATTTTTTTATTTACGAATTTTTCAGTAGTTATTAATTCATTAAAAATAGAATGAAAGTCATCTGTCATTTCGTTTATCGTATAGGAGTAATTATTAAAAATTCCTTCTGATTTTCCCACACCTCTTTCATCATATCTAAAAACTGCAATATTATTTTTTAATAAAAACTCAGTTAAAATAAAATGAGAGTTTCTTGTGTCTTTACCTGATCCAGGTACAATAAATACTATTTTATCGTAGTTTGTTTTTGGTGTGATTAATGTTCCTGAAAGTTTTATATTGTCTTTCTTTTGTAAAATGGTATAATCATAAAACTCATAATTTTCTCGATTTGAAATTTCTTTCTCATAAAACATAATTTCTTGAGAGAAAAGATTAAAACTCAATAGTAAAAACAGAATAACAGAATTTTTTTTCATTTTATTGGTTTGATTTTTCTTATAAAGTGCTAAACTATATATAAGTATTTCAAAATCTATTTTTTTAACGAGTTCTTAACTTGAAAAAAATATTTAACTTTTGTTTTCTAATAAATCTAACTATTCAATTTACTTTTGTTAAAAAATAATTACTTTTGTCATTCAAATCGATTTATAAAAACATTCACATATGAAACCAGATTTATTTCAATCACCAGATTATTATTTGTTAGACGATTTATTATCAGAAGAGCATAAATTAGTTCGTGATGCAGCAAGAGCTTGGGTAAAAAAAGAAGTTTCTCCTATTATTGAAGACTTTGCTCAACGTGCTGAATTTCCAAAACAAATTGTAAAAGGTTTGGGAGAAATTGGTGGTTTTGGGCCATACATTCCTGTAGAATATGGTGGTGCGGGATTAGACCAAATTTCATATGGTTTAATTATGCAAGAAATTGAAAGAGGCGATTCTGGTGTACGCTCTACTTCTTCTGTACAATCTTCATTGGTAATGTACCCAATTTGGAAATACGGAAACGAAGAACAGAGAATGAAATATTTGCCAAAATTAGCTACTGGAGAATTTATTGGTTGTTTTGGTTTAACAGAACCTGATCACGGTTCAAATCCAGGTGGAATGACATCGAATTTTAAAGATATGGGCGACCATTATCTTTTAAATGGTGCTAAAATGTGGATTTCAAATGCGCCTTTTGCTGATATTGCTGTAGTTTGGGCAAAAAATGAAGAAGGCAGAATTCACGGATTAATTGTAGAAAGAGGTATGGAAGGGTTTACCACTCCAGAAACACATAATAAATGGTCGTTACGTGCTTCGGCTACGGGCGAACTAATTTTTGATAACGTAAAAGTCCCAAAAGAAAATTTATTACCAAATAAATCAGGACTTGGTGCGCCGCTGGGATGTTTAGATTCGGCACGTTACGGAATAGCTTGGGGCGCTATTGGCGCTGCAATGGACTGTTATGATACCGCTTTGCGTTATTCTAAAGAACGTATTCAGTTTGACAAACCAATTGGTGCGACACAATTACAGCAAAAGAAATTGGCAGAAATGATTACAGAAATCACAAAAGCACAATTATTAACGTGGCGATTAGGCGTTTTAAGAAATGAAGGAAGAGCAACAACTGCCCAAATTTCTATGGCGAAAAGAAACAACGTGGATATGGCTTTAACGATTGCTCGTGATGCACGTCAAATGTTAGGAGGAATGGGAATTACTGGCGAATATTCTATTATGCGTCATATGATGAATTTAGAGTCTGTTGTAACATATGAAGGTACACACGACATACATTTATTGATTACAGGAATGGATGTTACTGGTTTTCCAGCTTTCAAATAAGGCATTTTTAGATTAAACAATAAATAAAATTGATATAAAATGCTTCTCTATTTGGAGAAGCATTTTTACTTTTGTATCCGAAAGAAATACACTTAAATTTTTAACATTTTTAAAATGAATACAAATTCGATAAAAACCAAAATTGAACCGTTAAGACAAGAGTTGTTAAATCACCCTTTGTATGCAAAAATTCATACTATTGAGGATTTACATGTTTTTTTAACGCATCATGTGTATGCGGTTTGGGATTTTATGTCGTTGTTAAAAGGGTTACAAATTCATTTAACTTCGGTTTCTATACCATGGACGGCTTCACCAAATCCAGAGTTGCGCTATTTGATTAATGAGATTGTGGTAGCAGAAGAATCAGATTTGGCGTTAGATGGTTCACGACAAAGTCATTTTGAAATGTATTTAGATGCTATGAAAGAATGCGGCGCTACTACACAACCCGTTTTAGATTTTTTAGAACAAGTAGCGACTACTAAAAATGTTTTTGTTGCGATAAAAAATTCGCATTTACCTGCAGAAGTTAAGGACTTTTTACATTTTACATTTACTGTAATTGAAACAGGCCAACCTCATAAAATAGCTTCGGCATTTACATTTGGTCGTGAAGATTTAATTCCGAATATGTTTACTGAAATAGTTAAAAGTTTTCAGAAAAACTTCCCAGAAACAAATGTATCTAAGTTAATTTATTATTTTGAAAGACACATTGAGTTGGACGCTGATGAACACGGCCCAATGGCAATGAAAATGATTGATTACTTATGCGGAGATGATATTAAAAAATGGCAAGAAGTAGCACAAGTTGCCCAAGAGTCGCTTGAAAAAAGAATAGGATTGTGGAACGCTATTGAACGTTTAGTAGTTACTGAATTGGTTTAATTTATACAGAATAAAAAAAGGGGTCTAAATTTAGACCCCTTTTTAATTTGTATTTTTTTCTTATTCTTTTATCAATTTCTTACTCACAGAAATCGCATCTGAATTGGTGATTTTTACAATGTAAATTCCTTTAGCTAAGTTAGAAATATTTATTTCTTTGTTTGCTACACAATTATTTTCGGTTTGAATTAATTGTCCTGTTAACGAATAAATCTCTACTTTTTTAGCATCTACAGAAATTTGAAATGCATTCGTACTTGGATTTGGATATAGCTCCACTTTAGACATTACTTCAAAACTTTCATTAGATAATGCTGTAGAAACTTGATTTCCAAAAATTCTATATTCTCCCGGCCCTAATGTAATTTGCATATTTGTTGCGGTTACATTTGTAGTAGTAGTATCCATTAAATTATACCAAGTTCCTGTATAAGGAAAATCTGCAGTAATACTTTGTGCCGCTACTGAATAGTTAGCTAAAACAACTACATTTTTTAATTGTGTTGCAGGCAAAGCATTATCATAAATATATATTCTTTGTTTGGTGTTATTTCCATTTATACTTATAGAATAATCACCGTTAAAAACAGGATCGTTTTTTTTCATTTTTATAAATTTAGCATAATCGGAATAAATGGTACTTCTTGGTGAAGTTGTTAACCAGTTTTCTACCCATTGTGGTTGTTGTTTTGTGGATAATTTACAATCACCAGGCGTGGCATCACTTTCGCTATTAACAGTTCCATTTTCACAAGCATAAATAGAATCGTCCATACCTAATTCTTGAAAATGCCAAATCATTTTTGGACCAGGAATTAATAGACTAGTGGCGCCTACAGTAGACATTCTGTTTAAGGTATTATTTAAATTTCCGCTTACAGGAGCAGTTCCTGCACCGTTTCCAAAGGTAAACGCTTGATACATTAGACGGTCTTTATCATGACTTTCAGAATATCCAATTAAGCGCTTTCCTGTAAAACCTCTACTCAAGTGTCCCATTCTAGTAATGTCACCATTTGTAGCATATCCAGAAGTCAATTGTTTATATGGTTCGTATAATTCTCCCCACATCATAATTCCTTTTCCTTCAGATAATCTGTAATTTGCCCATTGTTGTTCTTCAAAATCAGATCCTAAATGTTCAAAAATATTATAAAAGTCGGGGTCTAAATTCCAAGTGTAATCCGCATAATCTTTTAATATAGCTACTCTATCTGCTTGGTAATTATTAGTACACGTTTGATCACCAGACGTACAATTTTGAGTAAATCCTTTGGTTAAATCCCATCGAAAACCATCAATTTTAAATTCAGTTATCCAATGTTTAATTGTTTTTTTTACGTATTCTTTCGTATGAACAGACGCATGATTAAAATCCTCACCAACACTATAACTGTGTTTTGCAACGGTATTAAAATAAGGATTTTCTGTACTTGGGCTTCCCCAACCATCTCCATCAGGATCATTCATCCACATTCTTATCATAGGATTTCTTCCAAATGCATGGTTGAAAGCAATGTCTAATATTACGGCTATTCCGTTTTGATGACATAAATCGACTAACTCTTTAAATTTATTTTTTGTTCCATAAAATTTATCCAAAGCCATATGAAAAGCCGTATTATAGCCCCAACTTTCATTTCCTTCAAATTCCATTATTGGCATCAACTCAATTGCGTTAATTCCTAAATTTTTGAAATACTCAATTTTATCAATCACATCCTGATAATTTCTATCTGAATCAAAATCTCTAATTAATAGTTCGTAAATTACTAATTTATCTTTGTTTGGTTTTGTGAAGCTAGTGTTTTGCCAGTTATAAGCAATTTGACCAGTTTGTAATACAGTAACTTCTCTGTCTTGTCCGTTTGGATAGGCTAGCAAGTTTGGGTATGTTCCTGACGGAATCCATGGATCGTCGTATGAAGATAATACTAAAGTAGAGCAGGGATCTGCTGTTTTCACAATACTTGGTGAATTTGCAATTGGTGTTGTATCTACTACCCAATATTGATATAAATATTCTGTTCCTGAATTTAAATTATTCAATTCTAACCAAAATTTCCCATTTGTAGGGTCTTTTTTCATAGCATAACTTAATGTAGGCTGCCAGTTATTAAAAGAACCCGCTACGTAAACAAAATCTTTTCCTGGGGCTTCTAAAACCAATGTGGCTTTTGTAGCATCTGTAACATTATAATTTATTCCTATTTCTAATCCATTAGGTAATGCTTGTGACAATATCCCAGGATTAATAATAGCACTAAATTTTTTATTATATGTTGTTCCGTTTTGAGTTATTTGTAATTCGTAATTTTTATTGGCTGTAATATTTGTATCGTTATAAGAATAAGTTGACCCTATTGAAGTGTTTATGCTAATTCCGTTTGCTAATAAATTATAAGTAGCATTTCCATTAGTATTATTTGCTGTAATTAGCAAGTTTTGACCTGAGTTTAATAGCGTAGTGCTATTTTCGTTCGGAGCAGTTAAGTTTGCTTGATAAGCGCCTACATTTAATTGTAAATCTGTAGTTTGTTGGGTTCCTGTAGCACTTCTAAAAACAATATTTATTTTCGAAATAGTACCACTAGTAACGGAGTAAAAATTTTGTAAAGTTGGAGTTAAATCTAATTTATAAATATTTCCTGAAACAAGAGTTAAAGCTGGTTGGTTTGTATTTCCCCAATTACTAATTACATTTTGCCAAGCAGTTCCATTTAGTGTTACGCCTGTATGTGCATATATTGTTCCTGTATATGAAGCTAAACCTGTTCCTGTTTTGTCAAAAAGTATTGTACCTGCTTGATTGGCTTCTGGAGTAATACCTCCTTGCCAAGAAACTTGCGAAAATGTGTTACAGCTTATAAATAGCAGTAATAAAATATAGATTTTTCTCATAATAATATGTAAAAAAAGGGCTGTTTTAACAGCCCTTAGTTATATTTGTTTTTTATTATTGTATTGAATACGTGTAAGCTCTTGGGTTGCTTAAGTCTAAGACTACAGAGTAAGTACCCCCAGTAGCAATAGTTAAGTCAGGACCACCATAATTCATCGAACCGTCTTGATCACTATCACCACCTAAGTTAATAGCCCAATCGTTATTAGCTCTAAATTTGAACGCACCTGCAGTCAATGTAACTGTTCCTTCCCATTTTTTTGTAGTTGAGTTGTAAGTTAAAGCTGTACTATTATCCCAACCTCCTGGAGTTGCAGCACCTACAATACCCCAATTTGTTAATGTTTCACTATATGTTAATGTAGTTGTATTGGCTTGAACTCTGTAGTATCCAGGTGTAGCTGTACAGTCAGATTCTCCAGTTACTGCTAAAATACCAGCAAAAGAACCATTGTCACCCCAGTCTGTGTTACCCCAGTTATAATTTCCTGCTGTGTCTGGTCCTACAAATTTATGACCTCCGTTTAAATATACATATCCTTCATAATCTGTTAATCCAAAACCTGAAGCCGCAATTCTTGGAGCTGTACTTGGATTCCAACCTTGGTGGTTTCCTGGTACTGCTAATTTTGGTAGTTCAGTAGTATATGGTGTAACTAAATAAGTAATTTTACTTGAATATTTAGTCATTTCAGCATTAGTACCAATAGTTGCTTTGATACGAATATCAACTCCACCTTGAGTATATGGTGTTAAACCAGCATCAACAACCGCTCCGTTTAATTCTTCTACTGTTACAGAAGCAAAAGTGTTGTTAGTTGATGTGATGTCTGTTACATCTGCAAAATTTGATCCAGCTAAAGAAACCTGCACCGTATAATCGATTGCAGTTGGAGTTCCAAAACTGGCTGCTTCCCAAGTTAAACCTAATGCTGGATTAGTTGGATAATCTGGATTTAAAACTACACTACTACCTGAAGTTGGTGAAGTAATTCTAAAATCACCTGCTTCGTTTACATAAGCTAAGTTGCTTTCGTCTTCACAAGAAGTCATTGCTAATGCAACAAATACTGTTAAAATTGATTTAAATATATTTTTCATAATTATTTAGTTTTATTTATTAATAACCTGTGTTTTGTGTTAAGTTTGGATTTGCAGATAAACTTGCAGATGGAATAGGGAATACATTAAAGTGAGCTGGTAAAGCAATTCCATTTGAACCGTTACCTTTCCATGCCCAGTTGTAGCTACCTCCAGCATATTTGTTAAAACGTACTAAATCTTGTCTTCTGTGTCCTTCCCAATGCAATTCTCTTGCACGTTCATCTAAGATAAAATCTAAAGTTAAATCAGTTGATGAGATATTTGCTGAAGTACCGTTGTTAGCGCGTTCTCTTAAATCATTTACATAAGTAACTGCTTGAGAAATAGTTGCGTTTCCAGCACCTCTTTTTGCACATTCAGCATACATTAAATACACATCTGCTAAACGGAATAAAGGAAAATCAGTATCAACAAAACCTTGGTTTACACCTGCAGCACCTGTAGAAGTTTTATTAGAATATTTAGCTAATACAAACCCTTGATCTCTATCTGCAATAGTTGAAATATCAATTGGTCTAGCTCCAGAAATGATTGTTTTTCTTTCGTCCGAATTAAATGATGATCCGTTGAATTTTTGAACAAATTGTTTTCTCAAACGTAAAGCACCACCCCAGCCACCTGAGCCAACACCCATAGCAGAACCATTTTGTTCAATTGAACCTACTTGGCCATTAATCATTACTGTTGTAGGACCGTAGTTTTGAGTTACGTTTCCATCAGATTGTAATGAAAAAATCATTTCAGTTGAAGTATGATTATCTGCAGTAAAGTTATGTAAGTAGTTCGCTTCTAGAGTATAACCACCACCAATAACATTATTACACATGGTTACACATTGATCATATTTGTTTTGTCCAATATACACTTCAGCATTTAAATACATTTTAGCTAAAATCATCCATGCGAATGCTTTGTCTACTCTTCCGTATTCATTAGTTCTTGGTGCTTTTAAGTTTGGAACAATAGCATTCAATTCACTTTCGATAAAAGTAAATAATTGTTGTCTATTATATTCTGGACCAGCTTGACCTACAATATCATTTTCAGTATTAAAAGCTGCTTTTCCAAACATATCCATTAAGTGGTAGTAAGCTAATGCTCTTACCGCTCTTGCTTCGTTTCTGTAATCAGCAATATTAGCTAAAAGTTGAGAATTAGTAACACCACGATTACTTAATTTTTCAGAAGTTGTTTGTCTTAAATACTCATTACAAAAAGCAACTTGTGCCATTGATCTTGCAAACATACCTAAAACTATAACATTGTTTGAAGTCCAAGTATTTCTTTGGATTTCAGCAACACCTGGGTCATTTTCATAACTCCATATAACTTCATCAGTACTTAAGTTTTGTAAGTACCATAAACAACGGCCATATTGGCTTGTACCCGCATCTAATCCTTCAATATTAGAAGAACCAGCTCCTGTTAATCCAGTTAAAGATAAATTAGAATATACGCCTGCAATTCCTTGTCTGTATGATTCAGGTGTACTAAAAAACGCTTCCGTTAAAAAGATGTCATCATCTTCTGGAATTACATTTAAGTCATCTGTACAAGAAGAAAATAGCATAGTTATTCCAAAGAATGCTATTAATTTTGTTTTAAAATTTTTCATATTAATTATTTTAAAATTTAACATTTACACCCAACAAAAATTGTTCTTGTCTTGGATAAATAGTGTTATCAATTCCTCCAAATACTTCAGGATCTAACCCCGAATATTTTGTGAATAGTAAAAAGTTAGGATTTTGTAATCCAGCTGTAAATCTAATAGTAGATTTTCTTGTAGCTGTTTGTGGGAATGTGTATCCTAAAGTAATATTATCTACTCTTAAAAATGAAGCATCTTCTATATAGTAATCAGAAAAAATTACATTATTTCCTGAGCTTGTAAAGTTGCTATCAAATGTAGAACTTGGAACGTTAGCAATTGTACCTCCAACATCACTTAGTAAAGTAGTGTAAGCATTTGCAGAATTCACGTTATTATAATTTTTATTTCCTAAACTAGCTCTCATATTGAAAGATAAATCAACATTTTTGTAACTCATACTAGATTGAAAACCTAATAAGGCAGCAGGGTCTGGATTATTAAAAATATATCTGTCATTTTCATTTACTATGTTATCTCCATTAATGTCAGCAAAAGCACCTTCAATTGGAGTACCATCTAAATTATATAATTGGTTGTAAACATAAAATGAATTTGGTGTCCAACCTTCGCTTAAAATTTGAATTTTACCACCTGTTCCTCCGCCAATATTTCCATCAAATACATTGTTTCCTGAAGGCAAGTTTTTAATTCTTCTTTCGTATGTAGATGCATTAAAGTTTACATTCCATTTGAAATTTGTATCTCTAAAAATATCTGCATTTACATTAAATTCAATACCTTTAGTTGTAAAACTACCAACGTTTTGTGGTCCTTGATTCGAGAAGTTAGAACCATCAGCAAATGGAGCATTTTTAAATAATAAATCTTCTGATAATTTATAAAACACATCTACACTTCCTGAAATTCTATTGTTCCAGAATCCGTAGTCAATACCTGCATTATAATTTGTAGTTTGTTCCCATTTTAATTGGTCATTAAAAGCTAATGGAGAACCTACTATAATTGGTGTGTTTCCGAAAGTATATTGAGAATCTGAATTACTAGTTTGATATCTTGGAATAAAGAAATCATTTACAAATAAATCTTGTTGTCCAGTAACACCCCAACCTGCACGTAATTTCAAGTCAGAAATTAAGTTGCTTTCTTTAAAGAAATCTTTGTTTACTTTCCATGCAAAAGAGGCTCCTGGGAAGTTACCATATTTTTTGGATGGTGGAAATCTTGAAGACCCATCTTTTCTGTATGATAACGAGATAATATATTTATCACTCCAAGTAAAGTTAGTTCTTCCAAAGAAACCTAATAATACTAAATCTGGCGCCTTATAAGTGTCTTCGTTTCTATTAGGGTTGAAGCTATTTCCAGAATTATATCTAGTTTGTTCAAATTTTTGATATGAATAACCTGCCGTAGCATCTAAATCCAATTTACCGAATTTTTTTGCATAGTTTAAATAACCATCAAATAATTTGTTTGTTAAGTTGGAAGAGTAAGACTCGTTAGTTCCTAATTTATTTGATTGAACTGTACCATCTAATATGCTAAATGCTACTGCAGAGTTTGCATATGTAGTATTTGTACCATTTCCTTCAGATTGATCCATACCTACATTCACTACCGCTCTTAATTCTGGTAAAAAGTGAAATTTGTAGTCTACTTGAACATTTCCAAAAAATCTATTCACATTTGATAAACTACTATTTAATAATATGTTACCTACTGGGTTTCTTGTTCCTCCTGATGCTAATTGATTAGTTGTAGTATTTGGTGCTAAAAACTCCGTATAACCACCCCAAGCAGAATTACCACTTAATACAGGTTTTGTAGGATCCATTCTTAAAGCGGCACCAATTGGTTTTACAGCAAATTTGTTTTTCTCATTAGAGTAATTTGCATTCACATTTACTTTTAAGTGATTGTCTAAAAAACTTGGGCTTAAAGCTAAACCGAAGTTTGTTCTGTTAAACTTGTCTGTTAAAACCAATCCTTCTTGATACGTATTACTTGCAGTTACTCTAGTAGGAATCATGTTAAATAAACTTCCTCCTAAATTAATAGTATTCACTACGTAATCAGTTTTTTTGTAAATTTCATCTTGCCAATCTGTATTTGAAAGAATTCTACCTTCAATTACCCCAGGTGTTGCTAAATTGTCTGTCAAAGTCGAATTTGGATCATCAATTCCTAATTGATTTGTTAAATTAGGAAATTTTGATTCTATTGCATTCACAAATTCAGCAGCGTTTAAAACATCAATTTTTCTTTTGTTTTGTCCTGAACCGTATTGAAAATTATATTCAACACTTAACTTTTTACTTCCTTTTTTAGTTGTAATTAAGATTACACCATTTGAAGCTCTTGCTCCATAAATTGCAGTTGATGCCGCATCTTTTAATACAGTCATAGACTCAATTGTGGTTGGGTCAATTGTGGCTAAAAAGTTTCTTGAACCTGAAGGAGTACCATCTGATGAATTTTGCAATGGCAATCCATCAATAACAATTAAAGGTTCGTTATTAGCTGATAATGAAGCTCCTCCTCTAATTCTAATAGTAGAACTAGAACCTGGGTCACCACCAGTTGAAATTTGCACCCCAGCAACTCTACCATTTAATAAATTTTCAACAGTTGGCGTAGCACCTTTGTTAAAATCTTTAGCAGAAATTTGAGTTACAGCGCCAGTAGCGTCTTTTTTCTTAACCTTACCGTAACCTACTACAACTACCTCTTCGATTCCTTGTCCGTCTTGTTGTAAAGAAACTGAAATGTTTTGTTGATTAGTGTAAGCAATGGTTTCTGTTTTGAATCCCAAAAATGAGAAAGAAACATTGTCTCCTGATTTTACATTTTTTAAGGTAAATGTACCATCAGAATTTGTGAATGTTCCATTTGTTGTCCCAGTAATTGCTACTGAAACGCCAGACATAGCTTGATTGCTAGATGCGTCTGTTACTTTACCTGATAAGGTGTTTTGAGCCAAAACACTTAAAGGTAAAACGAGCATAAAAAACAGTAATTTTTTTAGCATTGTTTTCATACATTTTGTTTAAATTAATAGTCAGTTTTTTGCTTATATATTCACTTCAAAGGTTAAATTTATGTAAAATTTTCATTAATCAAAATCTATCAATATATAAAGTGCCACGAAAACGTTTTCGTGTTGAAAACTTTATTATTATCGTATCTTTTTTACTGAAAATGAATAGGATAAATAATTTTTTTCGCATAAAAATTCCACATTCGTAATTTCGAAAATAAACGCCACTTTTCTACTTAAAATAAAAGAAGTATCTTGTAGCCGAAAATCGAATTTAATTCAAAATTATAATGAGAAGAAAAGTAACCTTAAAGCAAATTGCAAAAGAGCTTGATATTTCTATTTCAACCGTTTCAAAATCATTAAGAGACAGTCACGAAATCAGTGAAGAAACGAGATTAAAAGTGAAAGCATTTGCTAAATTATATAATTATAAGCCTAATAATATTGCGTTAAGTTTAAAAAACAAGAAAACAAAAACCATAGGAATTATTATTCCTGAAATTGTACATCATTTCTTTGCCACAGTTATCAGTGGAATAGAACACGTAGCGAATGAATTTGGTTATAATGTTATTGTTACACTTTCAGACGAGTCTTTTGATAAAGAAGTGATTAATCTTGAAATGTTGGCTAGCGGAAGTACGGATGGCTTTATCATGTCGCTTTCTAAAGAAACGCAACTAAAAAAAGATTTTCACCATTTAGAAGAAGTTATTAACCAAGGGATGCCAGTAGTACTTTTTGACCGCGTTACAAATGATGTTTTTTGCGATAAAGTAATTATTGATGATCAATTGGCGGCGTATAATGCTACTGAATTTTTTATCACAAACAAATATAAAAACATAGCTTTAATAACTA
>NZ_JAGNYF010000102.1 GCF_017985075.1 Flavobacterium sp. | reverse complement strand
CCTTTTCCTAGTTCGATAATGTATTCGTAACGCTCCATCCAATCATCAAACATAGAGAATTCGGAAACAATTTCGTTTTGTATTTCTTTTATATTCATTGTTATTTTTCGGCTAGTTTCGTAATTTTAGTAACTAATTTTTCTATTTCTGCAGGTGGAAAACCATGGTCGAAACCATTAGCTGGATATTTAACGCCTTTTGATTCGAAAATAATATTAGCAAATGCTGCCCCGTCGTAATATCTTTTTTCTGTTGGCCACTTCAAATCTTTTACTTTTGCTAAATCTACAGCTTTTACTAAAGTTGAAATTTCTGACCATTCTTCTTCAGATAGAACTAATTTATCTGAATACTCTTTACTATTTCTATCTTTATAGATATAAATTACTTTATTTTCCACTTTTAAAGATAAAAAATAACCTCTGGTACTTGCCTCATAATAAATTGTAGGCACAGTTTCTACAACGACACTTTTGGTTTCGCTACAAGCAAAATGAAGTAGCGTCGCGGTAAATAGTATTAAAAATCTTTTCATTTTTATGGTTTTAGTTACGATAACATCATTTTAGCTTTTTTAACAGCGGCTACAAATATATCAATTTCTTCTTTGGTATTGTAAAAGGCAAAACTGGCTCTTAACGTTCCTGGTATTTTGAAAAAATCCATAATTGGTTGCGCACAATGATGACCTGTTCGTACCGCTATTCCTAATTTATCTATAATCGTGCCAATATCATACGGATGAATATTTTCTATATTAAATGAAATTACCGAAGCTTTTTTAGTTAAATCTGAAGGGCCGTAAATGGTTACGCCTTCAATTTCATTTAACTTTTGTGTGCCATAAACTAATAATTCGTGTTCGTGTTTGGCTATGTTGTCAAAACCAACCTCATTCATATAATCAATAGCCGCTCCAAAAGCAATTCCACCGCATATATTTGGCGTTCCTGCTTCAAATTTATGAGGTAAATCTGCATAAGTTGTTTTTTCGAAAGTCACGGTAGCAATCATTTCTCCGCCGCCTTTGTAGGGTGGCAATTTGCGTAACCATTCTTCTTTGCCATAAAGCATTCCAACACCTGTTGGACCACACATTTTATGAGCAGAAGTTACATAAAAATCAACATCTAAAGCTTGAACATCAGGTTGTAAATGCGGGCAAGATTGTGCGCCGTCAATTAAAACTGCTGCCCCAACGGAATGTGCTTTTTTAATGATTTCTTCAATTGGATTTAGTGTTCCTAAAGCGTTTGAAATATGATTGCAACAAACTAATTTGGTTTTATTAGAAAGTAACTTCTCGAATTCCGACATAATTAACTCGCCGTGAACATCCATTGGAATCACTTTTAATACCGCGCCCGTTTTTTCGCACAACATTTGCCAAGGCACAATATTACTATGATGTTCTAATGCCGAAATAATAATTTCATCGTTTTTTTCTACTAAAGAGGCAAAACCATTAGCAACTAAATTAATACTTTCGGTTGTCCCTGAAGTAAAAATGATTTCGTACGGATGTTTCGCATTAAAATGCTTTTGGATTTTAAATCGTGCTTGTTCGTAGGCATCCGTAGCCAATTGACTCAAAGTATGGACACCTCGGTGAATATTTGCATTATAATTGGAATAATAATCTACAATACTATCAATTACAACTTGAGGTTTTTGCGAAGTTGCTCCATTATCAAAATACACTAAAGGTTTTCCGTTAACGCTTTGTGACAATATGGGAAACTGCGCTCTTATTTTCTGAACATCGAACATATCAAAACTATTTGAGGCAAATTTACGATATGATTATTTAAAATAGGAATAAATAAGAATTAAAATAACAGAAAATTATGTTTTGTTTTTAGTTAAAACATCTTTTGTTGAATACAATTAAAATTCCAAAACCAGTAGAAATGGCTACATCGGCTACGTTGAAAATAGCGTTGAAAAAGGTAAAAGGTCTTCCACCAATAAACGGCACCCACTCAGGCATTGGAATGTCTTTAATTATTGGAAAATAAAACATATCTACTACATTACCATACAAAAGCTTTCCATAAGGTGCGTTAGAAAAAATGGTAGCAATTTGAGCGCCACTGTCGTTAAAAATCACTCCATAAAAAATTGAATCGATTAAATTACCAAGAGCTCCAGCAATTATTAAACAAATAGCGAAAATTAAATATTTAGATTGCTTTTTATTAATAGAATCCCACAGCCACCATATAATAATTGGTGAAACAATCATTCTAAATAATGTTAAAAGTAATTTACCATAATCACCTGGGAGTTCCATTCCCCATGCCATGCCCTCATTCTCTACAAATAAAATCTTAAACCATGCGTTTTCATCTTTACCAAAAACATCAATATGATCATCTAAAAGAAAATGTGTTTTTACATATACTTTAGAGATTTGGTCTATTAGTATAATTAGAAAAATAAAAATATAAGCTTTTTTGATTGACATTTTAATAATTTAATAATTTATGCAAAAGTAACAATTTTAACGAATAAAAAACGCCCCAAAAGGAGCGTTTCTATTTTTATTAACGTTTTTTAACGCTGTAAATTTTTTGCTTCAATGCTCATTGTGGCGTGAGGTACAATTTTTAAGCGCTCTTTGTTAATTAATTGCCCAGTCACTTTGCATATCCCATAGGTTTTATTTTCAATACGAACCAATGCGTTTTTTAAATCACGAATGAATTTTTCTTGACGAATAGCCAATTGCGAATTCGCTTCTTTACTCATCGTTTCACTTCCTTCTTCAAATGCTTTGAATGTTGGAGAAGTATCTTCCGTTCCGTTATTAGAATCGTTTAAATACGCACTTTTAATTAATTCTAAGTCGTTTTTAGCTTTGTCTAACTTTGAATTAATTAATTCCTTGAATTCTTGTAATTCTGCATCTGAGAATCTTATTTGTTGATCTATCATAATTGACATTTTTTAAAAATTTATTATTTCAATCAAATAGCCCCAAAAGGTTATATTATTTTGAAATTAATAGTGTTGTTTTTAACTCATCAAACTCAATTTCCGTACCATTCTTTATTTCTGATACAAAAATTAGTTCATTTGTTAGTGTTTCTGATTTGATGTACGATTCATTTGCGAGTACTGCCTGTTCAATACTATCATTTTTTAGTATTTGAACTTTAATTTTATCTGTAACTTCAAAACCAGAATCTTTACGAATATTTTGAATTCTGTTGACTAACTCTCTTGCTATTCCTTCCTTACGTAATTCTTCAGAAATTGTAATATCTAAAGCTACTGTAATTCCGTTTGAATTGGCCACTAACCAACCCGGAATATCTTGAGAAGAAATCTCCACATCTTCGACTGTTAAAGTAATACTTTTTCCAGAACTGGTAATTGTCAATTCACCTGCTTTGTCTAACTCATTAATTTGCTCTTGTGAAAAAGACTGTATCTCTTTGGCAATCAAGCCCATATCTTTACCAAAACGAGGTCCTAATGCTTTAAAATTCGGTTTAATTTGTTTAATTAAAACGCCTGACGCATCTTCTAACAACTCGATTTCTTTTACATTAACTTCTGCCTTAATCAGGTCTTCAATAGCTAAAATTTCAGCTTTAAAAGTAGCGTCAAGCACTGGAATCATTACCCTTTGTAACGGCTGACGTACTTTTATCATTTCTTTCTTACGAAGTGATAAAACCAACGAAGAAATCGTTTGTGCTTTCTGCATTCTACTTTCTAATGATTTATCAACAAAGTTTTCAACCGAAACTGGGAAAACAGATAAGTGTATACTTTCAAA
>NZ_JAGNYF010000101.1 GCF_017985075.1 Flavobacterium sp. | reverse complement strand
TTTCTAAACGTTTTTCAACCGTTTCTAAATCTTTTAATTGCAATTCGATATCGATAGTTTCTTTATCACGGATTGGGTTTACATTTCCATCTACGTGAACAATATTATCGTTATCAAAACAACGTAATACGTGAATAATCGCATTACATTCTCTAATATTTCCTAAAAACTGATTTCCTAATCCTTCTCCTTTACTTGCACCTTTCACTAAACCTGCAATATCAACAATATCAACGGTAGCCATTTGTACACGTTCTGGATTTACCAATTCTTCTAAACGATTGATTCTTGGATCGGGTACGTTTACTACACCAATATTTGGCTCGATAGTACAAAACGGAAAGTTAGCACTTTGCGCTTTTGCATTAGACAAACAATTAAATAATGTTGATTTTCCTACATTTGGTAAGCCTACAATTCCTGCTTTCATATTTTAAAGCCCCTAAATCCCCGAAGGGGACTTCACATCGGTTCAATTTATTATTATTTTACTATCACAACTCCGCTTTGGGGTTGGAGGTTTTATTCATCATGCAAAAATGCTTGTCTGTTTAAAAGCGTTTCTTCACTTTCTACGTGATTGTCATCTGGCACACAACAATCAACTGGACAAACAGCCGCACATTGAGGTTCGTCGTGAAACCCTTTACATTCGGTACATTTTCCTGGAACAATGTAATATAAATCATCTGAAACTGGTGTTTGCGCCGCATCTGCATCGATTTCTGTTCCGTCTGGTAAAATTATTTTTCCTGAAAGTTTGGTACCGTCTTTCCAACGCCAATCATCTGCACCTTCATATATTGCAGTATTTGGACATTCTGGTTCACAAGCCCCACAATTAATACATTCGTCTGTTATTATAATTGCCATTTTATTTTGTCTTAATGTTGAAAAGTCATAATGTCAAATGTCGTAAATCTTTTTACTTTAAGACGTTAGACTTTCGACATATTATATTAATTTTGTGCAAAAATACAACGTAAACTAAATATAAACAAGTTACATATGTTACAAATTGAAATAAAAAATAATTTTGTTGAATTAGGAAAATTTTTAAATCAGTTTTCTTTAGACAATAATCAACAAAATGAGCACGTAAAACATAATGACGTTTTTTATAATTCATTTGTAGATTTAATTGCGTTATCCCAATCTCACAACAATTGGTTTACACCTGATAATGTTCATTTTAGCATTTCAAGTTGGGCAGAAGCTTTAACTGAAAACAACATTAATCAATGGCTTTCCGAATATACTTTTATTGAAAAAGCACCTAAAAATGTAGGGTTAATTTTAGCAGGAAATATTCCGTTAGTAGGTTTTCACGATTTTTTAACGGTTTTAATTTCTGGGAATAATGTCTTAGTTAAAACATCAAGTAAAGACGATTATTTAATTAAATTTTTAGCTAAATATTTAATTGCATTGGATCATCGATTTAATGAAAAAATAACGTTTGTTGAAGACAAATTAGAAAATTACGATGCCGTTATTGCTACTGGAAGCAACAATACAGCAAGATACTTTGAATATTATTTTAAAGATACACCTTCGATTATTAGAAAAAGTAGAAATTCTATTGCAGTTTTAACCGGAGAGGAAACGCCAGAAGAAATGACTTTATTAAGCGAAGATGTGTTTCGATATTTTGGCTTAGGTTGCCGAAATGTTTCTAAAATTTTTGTCCCGAAAAATTATAATTTCGATGCGTTTTTTAATGGAATGTATGCTCAAAAAGATGTAATTTATTATGAAAAATATGCCAATAATTACGATTATAACAAAGCGGTTTTTTTAATGAGTAATTTTCAATTATTAGATAATGAATTTTTAACTATTAAAGAAGATATAAGTCACGCCTCGCCTATTTCTTCGGTATTTTATGAATTTTATGAAGATCTAAATGAAGTAAAAACGCGTTTAAATCAAGATGCAGAAATGATTCAATGTGTAGTTTCAAATGGAAGTATTGAAAATTCAGTCTATTTTGGAAATACTCAAAAACCAAATTTATGGGATTATGCAGATAATGTAGACACAATGCAGTTTCTAATTAATTTATAAAATGACCGTTTCTAAAATTAGTACGATAATTAAAACACAAAAAGATAAAGACGTACACAAACACCAACCCAAATTCAATTTGGAAGCAAAAGTAAACTCCAATCGAAAGGCATCAAAAAAAGAAAAATAATATTTTTCGAAATCGATATTGTTAATAAGTCGTTTCGATATCGTATTTTTAATTTTGGGCAGTTTTTCTAAAAACCTGAAATTTGCACCAAACTACAACCAACATTATGAAAAAACACAATTATAGCGCAGGACCTTGTATTTTGCCACAAGAAGTATTTGAAAAATCAGCTAAAGCCATTTTAAATTTTAATAATTCCGATTTATCATTATTAGAAATTTCACACAGAAGTAAAGATTTTGTAGCTGTTATGGACGATGCACGAGCTTTGGTTTTAGAACTTTTAGGATTAGAAAACAAAGGATATCAAGCGTTATTTTTAGCTGGTGGTGCAAGTTTAGAATTCTTAATGGTGCCTTACAACTTAATGAAATCTGACGGAAAAGCAGCTTATTTAGATACTGGAACGTGGGCGAACAACGCTATTAAAGAAGCCAAACATTTCGGGGAAACCTTAGTTGTAGGTTCTTCTAAAGAAGCCAATTATAATTATATCCCAAAAAACATAGAAATTCCTTCAGACGCAAGCTATTTTCACTGTACAAGTAATAATACCATTTTTGGAACACAAATGAAATCATTTCCAAAAACAAATGTGCCTGTGGTTTGCGATATGAGTTCGGATATTTTTTCACGAACATTAGATTTTTCACAATTTGATATTATTTACGCTGGGGCACAAAAAAATATGGGTCCTGCCGGAACTACATTAGTAGTTGTAAAAGAAGAAATTCTCGGAAAAACAGGTCGTTATATACCAAGTATGTTGGATTATGAAAAACATATTAAGGCAGAAAGTATGTACAATACGCCGCCGGTATTTCCTGTATACGCTTCCTTATTAACTTTACAATGGTTAAAAAATTTAGGCGGAATTGTAGCAATTGAAAAAATAAATAATGAAAAAGCTGCCTTATTATATTCAGAAATTGACAGAAATCCATTATTTAAAGGAACGGCAGCAATAGAAGACCGAAGTATTATGAACGCAACATTTGTTTTAACTGACGAAAGCTTAACTGAAAAATTTGATGCGATGTGGAAAGCCGCAGGAATATCTGGTTTAACTGGACACCGCTCTGTTGGAGGTTATCGTGCTTCTATGTACAATGCATTGCCATTAGAAAGCGTTCAAGTATTGGTAGACGTAATGAAAGAATTAGAAGTTAGTGCTCAGTAATCAGTATTAAGTATTCAGAAAAATAGAATATAAATTATAGTTGAGTTTCACTTTTAAACTCATAAACTTTTAAACATATAAACTCAAAAATGAAAGTATTAGCAAACGACGGAATTTCAAAAAGTGGTATCACTACATTAGAAAAAGCTGGTTTTGAAGTTATCACTACAAAAGTGGCACAAGAACAAGTAGCCAATTACATCAATACAAATGATGTACAAGTTATTTTGGTAAGAAGTGCTACGAAAGTAAAACAAGATATTATTGATGCTTGTCCTGGATTAAAAATTATTGGTCGTGGTGGTGTTGGAATGGATAATATAGATGTTGAATATGCACGTTCAAAAGGAATTCACGTTATCAATACGCCCGCTTCTTCATCTGAAAGTGTAGCCGAATTGGTTTTTGCGCATTTATTTTC
>NZ_JAGNYF010000010.1 GCF_017985075.1 Flavobacterium sp. | reverse complement strand
GCTAATTATTTTTTAAAAAGATGTAACAAAATCCCTATATTACACACTAATTCAGAAAAGAAATACTGCAAATGAATACTATTTTAGAAGTTAAAAACGTAGTGAAACAATATGGCGATTATACCGCATTAAATTCCGTTTCATTAAGTGTTCCTGAAGGAAGCATATATGGTTTATTAGGTCCAAATGGCGCTGGAAAAACCTCGTTAATTCGTATCATTAATCAAATTACTTTGCCAGATGCTGGTGAAATTATTTTAAATGGTGAAAAACTAAATCCCAATCACATTTCAATGATTGGTTATATGCCAGAAGAACGTGGTTTGTACAAATCTATGAAAGTAGGGGAGCAATGTTTGTATTTGGCTCAACTAAAAGGTATGAGCAAACAAGAAGCCAAAAAACAATTAAAATATTGGTTCGAAAAGTTTGAAATTGAAACTTGGTGGGACAAAAAACTGCAAGAACTTTCTAAAGGAATGGCTCAAAAAGTACAATTTATTGTAACGGTGCTTCACAATCCAAAATTATTAATTTTGGACGAACCATTTTCTGGATTTGATCCTGTAAATGCCAATTTAATTAAGGATGAAATTATCGAATTAAATAAAAAAGGAACTTCCATTATTTTTTCAACGCATCGAATGGAAAGTGTAGAAGAAATGTGCGATTACATTGCTTTAATTCATAAATCGAATAAATTAATTGAAGGAAAACTTGAAGATGTAAAACGTAAATTTAGAACCAATACCTTTCAAGTTGGCGTTTTGACACAAAATGTAGAAGCATTAATGTATCAATTAACGCAAAAGTTCACTATTGGCCAAACCGATTTCAAATCGTTAAACGATGATTTAAAATTGGAAGTTCAATTAGGAAATCATTCTACAAATGAATTATTGTCTATTTTATCTCAAAACGGACAAGTAACCCATTTTGCTGAGAAAATTCCAAGTGTAAATGATATTTTTATTCAAACGGTAACAGAATAGATATTTTAGATTAATAGAATTTTAGAGGATTAGATTTTCTAAAATTTTAATACACTTAAATATCAAATAAAGCTAAAAATCTAAGAAGTCTAATCTTCTAAAAATCTAAAACATAATGAACAAATTATTATTAATCGTACAAAGAGAATTTATTGCCAAAGTGCGCAACAAATCTTTTATAGTGATGACTTTTTTAAGTCCGCTAATTTTCTTAGGAATGTCTTTTTTAATTGGCTATTTATCAAGTATCAATAAAGATGAGGCTACTAAAATTGCTATTTACGACCAAGGAAATATATTAAAAAGTAGTTTAAAATCCGACAAAGAAACGGCATTTACAGATTTGTCTGCGATGCCATTTAAAGTGGCAAAAGACACAGCGAGTAAAAGTTATGAAGGACTTTTGTTTATTCCAAAAACGGCAACTATTCAAGATTTAAAGACTAAAGTTGAATATATTTCAGATGAAAGTGCGAGTGCAGAATTTATCTCAAACATTGAATATGTTGTGGATTCTATTTTGACTCAAGATAATTTCAAAACTAATAATTTAGATATTTCTAAAATTGAAAAGGCTAAAGTGGAATCGACTTTGCAATTAAGTAAATATTCAGGTGATGCCAGTTTAAAAGGAATTAATGAAATTAAAATTGGATTAGGTTTTCTTTTTGGTTACTTAATTATGATGTTTATTATCATTTACGGAAACTTTGTGATGCGAAGTGTGATTGAAGAAAAAACCAATCGAATTATAGAAATTGTCATTTCATCTGTAAAACCATTTCAGTTAATGATGGGGAAAATCATTGGAAATTCTTTAGCAGGAATTTTGCAATTTACCATTTGGGCTATTGTTGGAACCTCTATTTTCTTTATAGTTTCTACCTTTTTTGGTGCAGAAACCGCTGCAAGTGCTAATCCGCAAGCAGTGAAATTAGCCACTGAAAATAGTGGATTAATGTCGAAATTGCCTTTGTATTTAGATGAATTAGGAAATTTACCGATTGCTACAATTATCATTTCGTTTATATTTTATTTCATTGGTGGTTATTTCTTATATAGTTCTCTATACGCTGCCATTGGTGCCGCTGTTGATAATGAAACTGATTCACAACAATTTTTATTGCCTATTATTATGCCTTTAATGTTAGGCGTATATATCGGATTTTTTACCGTTGCCAACGATCCTCACGGAAATATTGCTACGATTTTTTCTATGATTCCGTTTACATCGCCAATTGTTATGCTAATGCGTATTCCGTTTGGTGTGCCCACTTGGCAAATAATTGTGTCTTTAGTCTTATTATTTGCTACATTTGTGGGAGTAGTTTGGTTTGCGAGCAAAATTTACCGTGTAGGAATTTTAATGTACGGCAAAAAACCAACTTGGAAAGAATTGTATAAATGGTTGAAATATTAAAAGGAGAAATTTTGTTTAAAATATTTTGTATTTTATTTATAATTACAACGGCTTATTTGTCTAATAAATCATTCAGAATTTATAAATATTCAAATCCAACAGAAAGAAGATTGAAAGAGAATATTTTTAGGAAGAGAACTAATTTTATTCTGTTTATTTTAATTATGCTGATTGTTATGTTATTAGCATATAGATTATTTATAGTAGTTTATTTTGAATATGTTTTTTTAATATTTTCATTTTTCTTGATAACTTTTGATATTGCAGATTCAATTAATAAAATAGATGTTTTAAAGAAAAATAATTTTTCATTATCATATATTGATGATTTCAGGTTGTATTCTAAGTATAATTCAATTTGTTCTATTTTATTTTTCGTACTGTTTTGTTTAGGAATAATATTTGATAAATTTTAATAGGAAATAAATAGTATACTTATGTTAGTTTTAACGACTAAACAAATAAACAACTAAACAAAATACATTTTATGTCAAAAATCCTTATCATAGAAGACGAAGCGCCAATTAGACGCGTTTTAACGAAAATTTTATCGGAAGAAAATGATACGTATTTGGTGCAAGAAGCTGAAGACGGTTTACAAGGAATTGAATTGGTGAAAAACGAAGATTTCGATTTGATTTTGTGCGATATTAAAATGCCAAAAATGGATGGTGTTGAGGTGTTGGAAGCCATAAAAAAAATAAAACCTGAAATTCCAATGGTTATGATTTCTGGTCACGGCGATTTAGAAACTGCAATTCAAACGATGCGTTTAGGTGCTTTTGATTATATTTCGAAGCCACCCGATTTGAATCGTTTGTTAAATACAGTCCGAAATGCGTTAGACAAAAAGCAATTGGTTGTAGAAAACAAAATTTTAAAAAAGAAAGTGTCTAAAAACTACGAAATGATTGGTGATAGTGAAGCCATTTCTCATATTAAAACTATGATTGATAAAGTAGCTCAAACAGACGCAAGAGTTTTAATTACAGGTCCAAATGGAACAGGTAAAGAGTTAGTGGCACATCAATTACACGAAAAAAGCAATCGTGCACAACAAGCTATTATTGAGGTAAATTGTGCTGCTATACCTTCAGAACTAATTGAAAGTGAGTTATTCGGACACGTAAAAGGCGCATTTACATCTGCAGTAAAAGACAGAGCTGGGAAATTTGAAGCAGCAAACGGCGGCACTATTTTCTTAGATGAAATTGGCGATATGAGTTTGTCGGCGCAAGCTAAAGTTTTACGCGCTTTGCAAGAAAATTTAATTCAAAGAGTAGGCGCGGATAAAGATATAAAAGTAGATGTTCGTGTGATTGCCGCAACAAATAAAGATTTGAAAGCAGAAATAGCCGAAGGTCGTTTTAGAGAAGATTTATATCATAGATTAGCTGTAATTTTAATAAAAGTTCCAGCATTAAATGACAGGCGTGAGGATATTCCTATGTTGATAGCGCATTTTGCTTCCAAAATTTCTGAAGAACAAGGAACCACCAAAAAAATATTTACTAAACAAGCTGTGAAGTTATTACAAGAATACGATTGGACAGGAAATATTCGAGAACTAAGAAATGTTGTAGAGCGTTTAATTATCCTTGGAGGAAACGAAATCTCTGAAAATGATGTAACTTTGTTCGCTTCTAAATAAAATCAGCCTATAGCTTAAAGCTTACGGCAAAACGCTAAATAAAATGCAATTAAAAAAAATAAACCCACTTTTACAGGAAGCATTAATCGAAAACGGTTTAACCGAAGCGAATGAAATGCAACAAGAAACTTTTTCAACTATCAAAAGTGGTGCGGATGCTGTAATTCAATCTGATAAAAAATCTGGAAAATCAACAACAATTGTATTAAATGTGATTCAACGATTGGAAAAACCATTTATGGAATCGCCAAGAGCTTTAATTGTTGTGGAAACAAAAGAGAAAGTTTTGGAAATAGTTGAAATGTTTAAAAAATATAATCGATACACGCAATTACGAGTTTATGGTGCGCATGACAAAGGCGATATGGATTGGGATAAAAATCAAATTTCATTAGGTATTGATGTTTTAATTGGAACGCCAAATCGATTAGATTTAATGTTTGCTACTGCAGGTTTTGATGTAAATAGATTGCTGATGTTTGTGGTTGATGACGCCGATATTTTGTTTAAACTTCGATTAGATGCGAAAACAAATCGAATGTCAGAAAGCATTTCTAAATCTCAACGTTTGATTTTTTGTAATAAAATTTCAGATAGGGTAGAAGCAGTTGCCGATAGAACTATGATTGAACCTTTGTTTTTTGAAATGGAAGACTAAATCTTATTTTGAAGAAATAATATTAAACTCAAATATATTTTGAGTTTTTTTATATTTAATTTTTTAATATCGGTAAATAAATAATTTTATATATAACGATATTAAAAAATAATTATAACTTTGGGGCAAATAATATTATATGTGGGATATTGACTTAAAATACAGAGAAACTTACGAAACTACTTTTACAAGATTAGTAGAAAAACGGGATGCCTTAAATTTAGCTAGGCCTTTAAACTCGTACTCGTTACAAAAAATTCAGGATGCTTTTACTGTAGAATGGACTTATAATTCTAATAGTATTGAAGGAAATACCTTGTCTTTAAATGAAACCCATATGATTATAAATGAAGGATTTACTATCAAAGGGAAATCTATGCGTGAACATTTAGAAGCTAAAAACCACCAGTTAGCATTACATCAATTATATAAATTAGTTCAAGAAGGTTATATATTAAATGATTCAGATATTCTTAAACTTCACGAATTGGTTTTGCATGGAATTGAAGAAGATTTTGCTGGAAGGCTACGTACTTCTGGTGTTCGTATTTCTGGAGCTAATTTTATTCCGCCTAACGCACTTAAAGTATCTCAGTTTTTAGATGAATTAATTTCATTTGTTAATGATAACCCTTTACAATTAAATGATATTGAATTGGTAACTATTTTTCATCATAAATTTGTTTGGATTCATCCTTTTTTTGATGGAAATGGAAGAACGGTTCGATTGGTAATGAATTTAATTTTAATGAGTAAAGGATTTCCTCCAGCTATTATTTTAAGCGTAGATAGGAAAAAGTATTATGATGCATTAAATCAAGCTAATGCTGGAAATTATGATAAACTAATGCTACTAATGTGTCAATCAATAGAGCGATCTTTAAATATATATTTGTCTGCCATTCCAAATAATGATTTAGAATATGATTCTATTTCAAATATTGTAATTGAGCCAGGAACTCCTTACGGTATGGAATATGTAAGTTTATTAGCACGTCAAGGAAAAATTGATGCTTACAAAGAAGGAAAAAACTGGTATACTTCTAAAAAAGCAATCGAAGATTATATGCAAAATAGACAACGTAAAAGAATTGTTTAATTAAAAAAAATCCTCAATTAGAAGTAATTGAGGATTTAGTTTTTTTATGATTTGTTTTCTTTGTTAAAATAAACCAAGTAATAATACATTTGCTTTTCTTCATCCCAACCTTTTTCTACAAATTTTTCTGCACTTTCTGGATTTATGAAATCTAATTTAATTTGAATGTTGGTATCTAATTCGATAACATTTTTAAGTTTTCTACGAACATCTGTTACAGCAGCATTGGCAATTGGAAAATTAGAAACGTCTTCAATGCTATATTTTGCTCCTTTGTCCACTTTATAATTTCTGAATTCAGGAATCAAATCAGGGTTATTAATTACATCATTTAAGAAAGCTGTTTCTTCAAATTCGTCGTTTTTAGCAAAATGATTTACCGCACGATTCATAAATAATACTTCTTCTTTCTTGTCTTCTGCAGGTAAAACCACTTCTTTAGCAAAATCTTTACAAAATTGAAGGTATTTTTTAGTCATAAATGTTTCATCTTGAAAAACATCTACGCTTAAAAAATGTTCTAACCAGTAACGCGCATCATATCTATTGCTATCAACGGTTAAAATTTTATAGCCTTCTTCTTTTTTGTAATTGAAAATCAAACAACCTTTATCTAATTTGTTTAAGTTAATTCCATCTTGTAAAATCATTTCTAAGTTGCTTCCGCTTTCTTTAAACTGTAAAAAGTCGGTTTTAATTTCACTTTTAAATACACCTATTGCATCTACTACATTATTATCAATAGAAACATTGGTTAGATAGGCAATATAAACTTCGCCACTTTTAATATGTGGATGGTTGGATTGTTCAAATAAATGTTGTGTAATTTTTTTTGAAACATTATGAATTTCACTTGGTTTATTAAATATTTCGGTAGCTAAATTGAACATTTCATTGTATTCTAAATCTACGTCATGAGCAAACTGATAGTAATTTTCTTCTTTTTCGCGAAAAGCTTTAAAAAAATACTCTTTCAAAATCGGCATAATTTCATCGTTTAGCATATATGGACTTTCAGAAAGAAAAATTTGTTCTTCTTTGTGTTTATTGCCAACTCGGTGTATAGAAAGGTTTTCTACGTGTGTATTAAATAAGTTTATCATTTTTTATAAGTTGCTAAGTAGCTGAGATGCTAAGTTTCTTAGTTGTTTTTAATTTTGTTTGTAAATGAGACTATCATTCTTTCTAACTCTCTGGTATCTTCATACAAGTTGTTAAAAGTTTCTTCGTCTAAATAAATTATATTTTTTGCTATTTCTAATTGTGTTTGTAATTCAAATAATGAACCAATTGATATTTTTAGAAAACGCAAAAACTCTTGGCTACTTTCTCTTCCTAATCCTTCAGCAATATTACTTGGAATTGAAATTGCACTTCTTTTTATTTGTGATGTTAATCCAAAAACTTCTTCTTTTGGAAAGTTATTTGTTACTGTGTATATTTTAGTAACCAAAACCATTGATTTTTGCCAAATAAGAAGATTTCTAAAGTTGCTCATTTTGTTTTAAATTTTATATGGCGTATATTTTAATAGGATTAAATGTTTTTTCGAGGGTTTTTCTTAGTTACTAAGAAACTTAGCTTCTTAGCAACTTAAAAAAAACTAATTCCAGTTTTCTTCAAAGCCTTGATCTTCGTATGATTCAGAATCACCATAAGCATCCAAATCATCTTCGTCTAAATCATCTTCAAACTCATTAAACAAATCTTCGTTTTCTAAATCGCCGCCTCTAAATCCACTTGTTGTGGCTTCGTCAGGTAAAATTCCGTGAGAAAACAATAATGCAGGATAATTTACATCTTCTTTATTTGCTTCAATCGCAGCTAATTCAACAAAAAAGGTCCACATAGAGAATAAATCGTAAACATAAACTAATTTAGTATTTTGTTCATGTACTAAATCATCTAATTTATATTCGGCCATTGTTTTTATTTCGCCTGGAATATCTCCGGTGTCAAACATTGGAATACCATCTTCTTCATGCCAAGCCCAATCGTCACCACAAGTATAAAACGCACCTACTTCGGTTCCGTCAAAACCAAATGCATTTACTAAAGCATTGTGTAAATCTTCTAAGCTATCTTTTGAATCAATAGCAATATCTCTAAAAATATCTTCTTCATTGTCTAAAATGGCTCTAAACTTATAAATCATAATGTGAGTTTTTAAAAAAACAAAAGTAATCAATATTTAAAACTTTTATTATTGAAAATTACGATTGTTGATAAATAGTTTATCGAATTAAATGATAAAGGAAAAAATGTTTTTTGAATTTACTATTTTTGCTTAGAATTAAAATTAATCATCATGTCAAACGAAATAGAAAAAGTAAAATGCCTTATTATAGGTTCTGGTCCAGCAGGATATACTGCAGCAATATATGCAGCTAGAGCAAATATGAATCCTGTTTTATACCAAGGAACACAACCAGGTGGACAATTAACAACCACGAATGAAGTAGAAAACTGGCCAGGAAATCCTGAAGGAATTACAGGTCCTGAAATGATGATTGGTTTACAAAAGCAAGCACAAAGATTTGGAACAGATGTTCGTGACGGTTGGGCGACAAAAGTAGATTTTAGTGCTGAACCTCATAAAGTTTGGATAAATGACACAAAAGAAATTCATGCAGATACGGTTATTATTTCAACTGGTGCTACAGCAAAATATTTAGGTTTACCTTCAGAACAACATTATCTTCAAACTGGTGGTGGGGTTTCTGCTTGCGCTGTTTGTGATGGTTTTTTCTATAGAAATCAAGAAGTGGTAATTGTTGGAGCAGGGGATAGTGCTTGTGAAGAAGCACATTATTTATCTAAATTATGTAAAAAAGTTACCATGCTGGTTAGAAGTGAAAAATTTAGAGCTTCAAAAATTATGGAACAACGTGTGAAAAACACTGAAAATATTACCATTTTAATGAATCATGATACGGTGGAAGTTTTAGGTGACGGACAAGTGGTTACAGGTGTTAAAGCTAAAAACAAAACTACAAATGAAGACTTTGAAATTCCTGCAACTGGATTTTTCGTAGCGATTGGTCACAAACCAAATACAGATATTTTTGCAGATTATATTACATTAGACGAAACTGGTTATATTATTAATGTTCCAGGTTCATCAAAAACAAACATACCTGGAGTTTTTGTAGGTGGCGATGCTGCAGATCATGTTTACAGACAAGCCATTACAGCTGCAGGAACTGGTTGTATGGCAGCCTTAGATGCGGAAAGATATTTAGCTAGTAAACATTAATTTCACTATATATTTTTATAAAAAAATCGGAAGTTTAATTTCCGATTTTTTTATTTTAAATACTTAATTTGGCTTGATTTTTGTTAATAAATTGTAAAGCGAAACTTCGCAAAAAAAACAATGAAAAATTTAGTAGTAATTCTTTTCCTTTTATTAATTGGATGTGCTCAACCATTAGTCTTTGAGCGTAAACAATACAATTCAAATTACAATTCAAATTTTAATTCTGCAAATATTAAAATGGAAGTTTTGGAAGCCAAAAATGACGAAAATATTAATAAAATAATTTTCGATAATATTAAAGAAATTTCCAATTTTATTGACAATCAAAATTTAACTATAAATAATTACAATCAATTAACAAAAGAGTTTGTTGAAGTGTATAAGAATTCAAAAAATAGTAAACTAGAAAACAATCTTAAAAACTGGAATTTTGAATTGGAATCTAATGTTGAATTTGAAACAGAAGAATTTGTAAATATTGGTATTAATTATTCCACTTCATATGGCGATTCAAATGGATTTGGAGGAAAACGGTCTTTAATTTTTAATAAACAAACAGGAAATCAGTTAAAAAACGAAAATATTTTTTCAAACCTTTCGGCTGTTTCTAAATTAGTTGAAGGTAGGTTTAGAGATAAGTACAATATAAATTCTAATATAAGTTTAAATCAGCAAGGTTTTTGTTTTGAAAACAATATGTTTTATCTTACCAATAATATTTTTTTTACTATTGAAGGAATAAAATTCTTATATAATATAAATGAGATTTCTTCTTATGATAAAGGATTTTTCGAAGTTTTTATAACCTATCAGGATATCGATAAATACCTTTTAATTAATAATTAATAATAAAAAAATAACTTTCTTACCTTTGTGTTTTAAATTTATTATTCTAAGATCAATTCAACACACATGCGAAAAATATATTACCTCGCTTCTTGCGATACCTGTCGAAAAATAATTAAGTCATTGCCTTCAAATGCAAATTTAGAGTTTCACGATATTCGTCAAAATCCTATCACCATAGCAGAATTAGAATTTATGCACCAGCTTTCTGGTAGTTACGAAGCTCTTTTTAGTAAAAAAGCGCAATTATATAAAGAAAAAGGATTGAAAAATTTATCTTTAACAGAAGCCGATTATAAAAATTATATTTTAGAACATTATACTTTTTTGAGTCGCCCCGTTGTGGTGTTAGAAAATGAAATTTTCATAGGAAATAGTCAACCAAATATTTTAAAATTGCAAAAGGCTTTAAGTAATGAGTAGTCGGTCTTGGGCTTTAGTATGTGCTTGGATTGTAGCTATTATTTATGGAATAACTTTTACCGTTGCCAAAGATGTAATGCCAAAGTATGTTGATGCTTATGGATTTATTGTAATGCGAGTTGCTGGTGCTACTATATTATTTTGGTTGGTTTCTTTTCTCGGACCAAAAGAAAAAATTGCTAAAAACGATTTTCTTCGCATTGCCGCTTGTGCCTTTTTTGGCGTTGCTTTCAATATGCTAACTTTTTTTAAAGGATTAAGTTTTACGTCTCCAATTATGGGCGCCGTTTTAATGGTTACCACCCCTATGATTGTTTTAATTCTTTCTTCAATACTTATGAAAGAAAGAATGCAATCGAAAAAAGTTATTGGTATACTTTTAGGATTAGCAGGTACAATAACCTTAATTTTATATGGTAAAGATTTAAATAATGCACCAAATGCCACTTTAGGAAATTTATTAGTATTTGTAAATGCTGTTTCATATGCTTTTTATTTAATTTTTGTAAAGAAGTTAATGGATAAATACAACGCATTTACGTTTGTAAAATACATTTATTTGTTCGGGTTTTTTATGGTGTTACCTTTTGGATATAATGAGTTACAACTGGTAAACTGGAATGAAATCCCTTTAGATGTTAGTTTGAAAATTGGTTTTGTAGTTGTTTTTTCTACCTTTTTCACTTATTTGTTAAACTTAATTTCGATGCGAAATTTAAAACCAACAACAGTTGCTGTTTTTATTTATTTGCAACCTTTTTTTGCTACAATTTTTGCTATTGGTTTAGGAAAAGATAATTTGAATGTAGTAAAAATAGTTTCTGCAATATTAATTTTTGTTGGGGTTTATTTGGTGATTCATAAAAAGAAAGAGACTAGTAACGACTAATCACTATTCACTTTTTACTAATCACTAAAAAAACTTATCTTTACACTTTATTAGAAAAAATATATGATATTATCAATGACCGGTTTTGGTAAAGCAAGTTTGCAATTATCAACCAAAAAAATTACTGTAGAAGTTAAATCTTTAAATAGCAAAGGACTCGACTTAAATACGCGTATGCCTTCTGTTTATAGAGAAAACGAATTGGCTTTAAGAAATCTTTTAGCGCTTAAACTGGAAAGAGGAAAAGTCGATTTTTCATTATATGTTGAGGTAACTGGTGAGGATACTTCATCTAAAATAAATGCGCCTATTGTCAAAGCATATATGGCTCAATTGAAAACGATTTTACCAAACGCAGACGAAACGGAATTGATGAAAATGGCAATTCGTATGCCTGATACGATGAAAACGGAGCGTGAAGAAATAGACGAAAATGAATGGAAACAAATTCAGGCCGTAATTGATGAAGCGATTGAAAATATGTTGTCTTTTAGAAAATCGGAAGGTGCTTCTTTAGAAAAAGAATTTACGTTACGTATTGAAAATATTAGAAATTATATGAATCAGGCATTAGTATTAGATCCTGAAAGAGTAAATAACATTAAAGAACGTTTACAAACGGCAATTGACGAGTTAAAAGTAAATGTAGATACGAATCGTTTTGAGCAAGAACTTATTTATTATTTAGAAAAATTAGATATTACAGAGGAAAAAGTTCGTTTAACCAATCATTTAGATTATTTCTTACAAACGTTAAACGGAAGTGAAGCCAATGGAAGAAAATTAGGATTTATTACTCAAGAAATGGGAAGAGAAATCAACACAATGGGATCTAAATCAAATCACGCTGGAATGCAAAAATTGGTAGTGATGATGAAAGACGAATTAGAAAAAATTAAAGAGCAAGTATTGAACGTTCTTTAAAGCTATATGCCCTAAGCATTAGGCTTTAGGCAAAAGTTAAATATAAAATTCAAGCTTATAGCATATTGCTTAAAGCCAAAAGCTTAAAAAAATGAATCAAGGTAAATTATTAGTTTTCTCAGCTCCGTCTGGGTCAGGAAAAACAACTATAGTAAGACATTTATTAGAACAGGAAGATTTAAATTTAGAATTTTCTATTTCTTGCACCACACGTGAACCAAGAGGCGAAGAAGTACACGGAAAAGATTATTATTTTATTTCTTTAGAAGAATTTAAAAAACACATTAAAGCGGAAGATTTCGTGGAATGGGAAGAAGTTTATCGAGATAATTTTTACGGAACTTTAAAAAGCGAAGTCGAACGCATTTGGGCAAAAGGTAAAAATGTTATTTTTGATATTGATGTAGCAGGCGGACTTCGAATAAAATCAAAATTCAAACAAGAAACATTGGCAGTATTTGTAAAACCACCAAGTATAGATGAGTTGAAAATTAGACTAAAAAAACGTTCTACTGAAAGCGACGATAAAATTAATATGCGTATTGCAAAAGCATCGGTAGAATTAGCTACTGCTCCGCAATTTGACACAATAATCAAAAATTACGATTTAGATGTTGCCAAAGTTGATGCGTATAATTTAGTTAAGGAATTTGTGAATAAATAGGTATTAGGTAAAAGGTAATGGGTTAAGGGTAAAAGTAATTAATCCTGTAAACCCAACACCCAACACCCAACACCCAACCCCTATAAAAAATGAAAATAGGTTTATATTTCGGAACGTTTAATCCCATACATATTGGGCATTTAATTATTGCCAATCATATGGCGGAGCATTCGGATTTAGATCAAATTTGGTTGGTGGTAACGCCACACAATCCGCACAAACAAAAAAACACGTTGTTAGACGATTACCATCGCTTGCATATGGTGCATTTGGCAACGGAAGATTTTCCAAAAATTAAACCTTCGGATATTGAGTTTAAATTGCCACAGCCCAATTATACAATTAATACTTTGGTGCATTTGCAAGAGAAACATCCTAATTTCGAATTTTCTTTAATTATGGGTGAAGACAATTTGAATTCGTTTCACAAATGGAAAAATTACGAAGCAATTTTACAACATCATCACATTTATGTGTATCCACGACTAAATAGTGGAGAAATAAATACACAATTTGATAATCATACCAAAATTCATAAAATAAATGCGCCAGTTGTTGAGCTATCTTCAACTTTTATTCGTGAAAATATTAAAAAAAATAAAAATGTTGTGCCTATGTTACCTCATAAAGTATGGGAATATGTAGAGCATAATTTGTTTTATAAGAAGTAGGATTATATGAAAAAAGCTTTTTTTCAATTGCACAAAACAAAGAAAAACACATTAATTATTTACATATTATGTATTATTTCAATATTTGTAAAAATACTCTCTGAACATTTTAGAGGTACTTGGATTTATCTTTATTTGAGATTGTTTTTTCTTATAGTTTTCTATGGTAGTATTTTTTGGTCTATTTTCAATGGAATTATTATGTATAAGAAAATTAAGTCAAAAACTAAGTTTGATTTTTTATGGATTTTTATTAATTATATTCCTTTTATTATCTTGTTTATAAGATTTGCATCTATTTGGTAAAATATAAATTTAATTCTTCTTAACATTCCTTTACCATTTGTGCTTTGCTATAAGTAGTATCTTTGTTAACTAAATAAATATATCATGTTAAACTTCGAGTTATACAATCCTACCAATTATATTTTTGGTAAAAATCAAATAGAAAAATTAGCGAATTTAATTCCAGCCCATGCAAGAGTACTTTTAGCGTATGGTGGTGGAAGTATTTTTAAAAATGGCATTCATAAACAAGTTACGGAACACTTAAAAGGTTTTGAAGTTATTGAATTTGGAGGTATCGAACCCAATCCGCATTTTGAAACTTTAATGAAAGCCGTAGAAATTATTCGTACCGAAAAAATCACTTTTATTTTAGCAGTAGGTGGAGGAAGTGTTATTGATGGCGTGAAATTTATTTCAGGTGCTGTAAATTATGAAGGAAATGCAGTTGATATTCTAAAAAACAGAATTTTATTTAAAGATAGTTCAAAAGTAATTCCTTTTGGAACTGTTTTAACATTACCTGCTACAGGTTCTGAAATGAATTCGGGAGCTGTAATTACTATTGAAGCTACACAAGAAAAACTAACATTAGGTGGAAGTGCTTTGTTTCCTCAATTTTCTATTTGCGATCCAACAGTAATTCAATCGTTACCTAAAAGACAACTTCAAAATGGCGTAGTTGATGCTTTTACACATGTTTTAGAGCAGTATTTAACGTATCCGCAAGAGGCAATGCTACAAGACCGAATTTCAGAAGGCATATTACAAACATTAGTTGAAATAGGACCAAAAGTAATTGAAAACCCTACTGATTATAAATTAGCATCTAACTTTATGTGGTGTGCTACAATGGCATTAAATGGATTGATACAAAAAGGAGTAGCATCAGATTGGGCAACACACATGATTGGTCATGAATTAACTGCTTTGTACGGAATTGACCACGCAAGAACATTAGCCATCGTTGGTCCGAATTTATATCGAGTAATGTTTGATTCAAAGAAAGAAAAATTAGCACAATTTGGTGAAAGAGTTTTTAATCTGAAAGGAAATTCAACGGAAGAAATTGCTGAAAAAGCTATCAATAAATTGGTGTCGTTCTTACAAGAAATGGGGATGGAAACGAAACTTTCTCAAGCAACTACAAATTATTCCGACACCGCCAATTTCATTGTAAATCGCTTTGAAGAAAGAGGTTGGAAAGCCTTAGGCGAAAAACAAAATATTACTTTAGAAAAAGTAAAAGAAATTGTTGAAATGAGTTATTAAATAAAGTAACAAAGTAACAAAGTAAAAAGTAAAAAAAGCGTCCAAGAAACTAATCTTGAGACGCTTTTTACAAACAAAAAACTACTAACTAAACTACTTTTATTATTTTTTAATCGATATAATATTATTTTCAATAGTCGTGCCAGAAAATACATCTTCACAAATAATTAACATTATTTAAGGTTTTTTAATATTGATTTCGTCATACCTATTAATATTGAAATTGATATCACTATTGCATATTGCTATTCAAAAGTGTATTTTTGGAGTTCATAATTTTAGAACATGGAAAGCAATAAAAAATTTGCAGTTATTGGAGGCGGAAGTTGGGCAACAGCTATTGCCAAAATGTTGTGTGAAAATCAAGAAAAAATAGCTTGGTATATGCGAAGTACGTATGCTTTAGAGCATTTGAAACAGCAAAAACACAATCCAAATTATTTAAGTTCAGTAGCTTTTGATACGAATAAATTGCAATTGACAAACGATATTAACGAAGCCATTCAATTTGCTGATGTGGTAATTTTTGCAATACCATCTGCGTTTTTAAGTGCGGAATTAGGAAAAATGACAGCATCTTTAGAAGGAAAAATAATTTTTTCAGCTATTAAAGGTATCGTTCCAGAAACAAGTTTAATTGTAGGAGAACACTTTCATAATATTTTTTCAATTCCTTACGAAAATATTGGAGTAATTACTGGCCCATGTCATGCAGAAGAAGTAGCGTTAGAGCGGTTGTCGTATTTAACAATTGCTTGTGCAGACGAAGAAAAAGCCAAATATGTTGCTAAAAATTTAGCGTCGTATTATATAAAAACTAAAACGTCTGATGACATTGTAGGAACTGAATACGCAGCGGTTTTAAAGAATATTTATTCTATTGCTGCAGGTATTGCTCATGGTTTGGGTTATGGAGATAATTTTCAAGCCGTTTTAATGAGTAACGCCATTCGTGAAATGAAAAAATTCATCAGAAAAGTACATAAAATGAAACGTAATATTAACGACTCTGCCTATTTAGGCGATTTGTTAGTAACTGGATATTCTGTTTTTTCAAGAAACCGAATGTTTGGAAACATGATAGGGAAGGGCTATACCGTAAAATCTGCTCAAATGGAAATGAGTATGGTTGCTGAAGGGTATTACGCCGTAAAAAGTGCGTATACTCTTAATCAAGAATACAAAGCCAAAACGCCAATTATTGATGCGGTTTATCAAATTTTATATGAAGGTAAAAACGCTAAAAATATATTTAATAAATTAACCGAAAAGTTGGATTAGTTAAAAGGGTTTAAGGTTTATGGCAAAAGGAATAAGTTTCGTTTTTCGTATATTAACCCTAAACCCAAAACCTCACACCCTTCACCCAAAACCCTATACCTAAAAAAAAATGCACTTCATCAACGTCATTCTTCCTTTAAATCTTGATAAAACGTTTACGTATTCCGTAAATGTGGAAGAATACAAGTTTTTGCAACCAGGAATGCGAGTTACCGTTCCGTTTGGGAAAACAAAAGTGTATACGGCTTTAGTTGTAGAAAAGCATACCAATCCTCCTGTTTTATATGAAGCCAAAGAAATCAGCCAAATTATAGATGAGGTTCCTATTGTAAATGAAATTCAACTAAAACATTGGCAATGGATTGCGTCGTATTATATGTGTGCAATTGGCGAAGTTTTTAAAGCAGCATTACCTTCCGGATTGATTTTAGAAAGTGAAACGATGATTTCTTCTTCTCATACAGAATCAGATAAAACATTGGCTACAGATGAAGAATTTTTAGTCTTAGAAGCTTTAGAAAATAAATCATCCATTACAATTTCGGAAATATCACAGATACTTAATAAGAAAAATGTAATTCCAATTGTTCAAAGCTTGTTAGCTAAAGGTTTGCTTACGATGCAAGATGAGGTGCAAGATAATTACAAACCCAAATTAGTAAAATACATTAAACTTCAAGAAGAATTTTTACAACAAGAAAAATTGCAAGAATTACTTGAAATATTAGGAAAAGCAAAAAAGCAAAAAGAAATTGTTTTATCGTATTTTCAATTGCAAGCGACAGAAAAAAAGCCAATTCCTGCAAAATTGTTAATTGAAACTTCTGGCGTTAGTGCAGCGGTTATTAAATCATTAGTCGACAAACAAATTTTTGAAGAATATTATATCAATACAGATCGTGTTTCATTTGAAAAAGAAGCTGAATACGAAATTCATTTAAGTGAATCTCAAACCACGGTTTTAGAAACAATAAAAGAAAAATTTACTCAATTTGATGTCAATTTATTTCACGGAGTAACCGCTTCTGGTAAAACGGAAGTCTATATTAAACTTATTGAAGCATTTTTACAACAAGACAAACAAGTATTGTTTTTATTGCCAGAAATCGCTTTAACTACGCAATTAGTGCAACGATTATCCGCTTATTTTGGAAATCAAATTGCGGTTTTTCACTCGAAATATAATTCAAATGAACGTGTTGAGGTGTACAATCACGTATTGCAAAATTCTGAAAAAGCAAAAGTCGTTTTAGGTGTTCGAAGTGCTTTGTTTTTGCCGTTTTCTAACTTAGGTTTAATTGTGGTTGATGAAGAACATGAAGCCACTTATAAACAACAAGACCCTGCACCTCGATATCATGCCCGAGATGCGGCTATTGTTTTAGCAAAATTTCATAATGCGAAAGTTTTATTAGGAAGCGCAACACCAAGTTTAGAATCGTATCATAATGCCAAAACCAATAAATATGGTTTAATTGAGTTGTTTGAACGATACAATAATGTGGTGTTACCAGAAATTCATTTGATTGATTTAAAAGATAAATATTTCCGCAAACGAATGGATGGTCATTTTTCCGATGAATTATTGGAAAGAATGCACGAAACATTAGCAAATAATGAGCAAATAATGTTGTTTCAAAATCGCAGAGGATATTCGCCGTATATTGAATGCACCACTTGCGGTCACGTGCCTCAATGTCCAAGTTGCGATGTGAGTTTAACCTATTACAAGTATAAAAATCATTTAAAATGTCATTATTGCGGACATAATATGGCGAAACCCACACATTGCCACCAATGTAATTCGTTAGATATTACGGCAAAGGGTTTTGGTACAGAGCAAGTTGAATTAGAATTGATAAAGCTATTTCCTGAGAAACGAATTGCGCGAATGGATCAAGATACCACTCGTGGAAAATTTGCTTTTGAAAAAATGATTGATGCTTTCAAAAATCAGGAAATTGATATTTTAGTTGGCACACAAATGTTAGCCAAAGGGTTAGATTTTGAAAACGTGACTTTAGTTGGAATTTTAAATGCAGATAATTTATTAAATCAGCCGTATTATCGTGCTTATGAACGGGCGTATCAAATGATGGTTCAAGTAGCTGGGCGTTCTGGTAGAAAAGCCAAAAAGGGTAGTGTGGTGATTCAAACGTACAATCCAATGCATAATACGATTCAACAAGTAGTAAATAATAATTATACAGCGATGTTTCATGAGCAATTATACGAAAGACGTAATTTTCAATATCCGCCTTATTTCCGTTTGTTGCAAATAAAATTAAAACATAGAGATTACGAAAAACTTCGTGAAGGTGCTACTTGGTTGTATAATGTGTTAAAACAAAATGTAGCGGTACCTATATTAGGACCAGAAGAACCAGCAATTAATAGAATTAGGAATGAATATATTCGAACCATTCTTATTAAAATTCCAAATAATGCCAATCTTGTTAATACAAAAAAAATAATCAAAAAAGCATTGGTAAGTTTTGAAGCTACATCGCAATATCGAGCAATCAAAACAACTATTAATGTAGATTATTAATAATTTTCTAAAATAGCAATAATTTCTTCTTTTTTATTTCTGCTTAACGGAATTTTTTCCCCGCCAATTTCTACTTGTTTACTATTAAATCGATCTACTTTATCTAAATTAATAATGTACGATTTATGAATTCTAAGAAAGTTTTCTTTTGGCAATTCTATTTCGAAAGATTTCATTGTAGATAAAACTAAGTGAGTATCTTCGTAAGTCACAACTTTAATATAGTCGCCAAAAGCTTCCACCCATTTTACATGTGAGGTGTAGACTTTTATTTTTTTAAGATTACTTTTTATTATTAGATGTGGCCCGTTGTCGTCATGAGTTTGGTCATGTTTTAAATGGTGCATTTCCATTGCTTTTTTTGCAGCAACTAAAAAGCGTGCTTTTTTTATGGGTTTTTGTAAAAAATCTAATGCGGAATAATCAAAAGCTTTAACAGCGTAATCCGCTTTTGAAGTAATAAATACAATTAATGGCTTAACTTTTAAACCATCAATTAAATCAAAACCAGTAATATGTGGCATTTCTATGTCTAAGAAAATTAAATCAACAGTATTATTTGTAATATAATTCTTAGCTTCTAATGCGTTTGAAAAATCACCACCTAAGTTTAAGTTAGGATGTTCGGAAATTAACTTTGCAATAGTAATACGTTGAATAGAACTGTCATCAACAACAATAGTGTTTAATTTCATATATTGGTATTTATTACATCTAAATTCATGCAATTATTTAAAACTAATTTTTGTAAAACTAAAAATTTATTTGATATACAGCATAAAAATATATAAAAAAACAACAGAAAACTAATATTGTAAAAAAATAAATACTTTTTTAATGAATTTGTAAATTAAATATAATTGTATATCTTTGCACCCAATTTAAAAAATACGTACAAATGAAAAATTACGAAACTGTTTTCATTTTGAATCCCGTTTTATCTGATGTTCAGGTAAAGGAAACAGTAAGCAAATTTGAAGATTTTCTTACTTCTAAGGGTGCCAAAATGGTATCAAAAGAGGATTGGGGCTTAAAAAAATTAGCCTATGAAATCCAACACAAAAAAAGTGGTTTTTACCATTTATTTGAGTACCAAGCTCCAGCTGAATTAATCATTTCTTTGGAAACTGAATTAAGAAGAGATGAAAGAATCATGAGATTCTTAACTGTTTCTATGGACAAACATGCTATTTCTTGGGCAGAAAGAAGAAGAGAAAAATTAAAAACTAAAGGAAACTAATCATGTCGATAGCTAACAACGGTAAAAAAGAGGGAGATATCAGATATCTTACTCCTTTAAATATTGATACTAACAAACAAAAAAAATATTGTCGTTTTAAAAAATCGGGTATCAAGTATATCGATTATAAAGACGGTGACTTTTTATTGAAGTTTGTAAACGAGCAAGGTAAAATTTTACCAAGACGTTTAACTGGTACTTCATTGAAATTCCAAAGAAAAGTTTCTGTGGCTGTTAAAAGAGCACGTCATTTAGCTTTAATGCCTTACGTGGCGGATTTATTAAAATAATATTAATCATTTGTTGTTTCGATAAAATCGGAACTAACTTATAAAAATAAAGGACAACAAAATGGAACTAATTTTAAAACAAGACGTTCAAAATTTAGGTTTTAAAGATGATGTAGTAACTGTAAAAAATGGTTACGGTCGTAATTTCTTAATTCCTCAAGGAGCTGCTATTTTAGCAACTTCTTCTGCTAAAAAAGTTTTAGCTGAAAATTTAAAACAAAAAGCACACAAAGAAGCTAAAGTTGTTGCAGATGCAAAAGCAACTGCAGAAGCACTTAAAGCTTTAGAGATAAAAATTACTGCAAAAGCAGGTGGTGAAAAATTATTCGGATCAATTACTAATGCAGATATAGCTCACGCTTTAGAAGCAAACGGACAATCAATTGATAGAAAATTTATTACTTCTGGTATTGTTAAAAGAACAGGTAAATACAATGCTACTATCCGTTTACATAGAGAAGTTATCATTGAATTAGCTTATGAAATTGTTGCTGAAAAAGCATAATTTTATTTAAAATATTTCTTTAAAAAAAGCGTTGCATTTGCAACGCTTTTTTTATTTTTACGGAACTTTAAGTTTTTATACTAAATATTCGTAAATGAAATATACCCGATTAACAAAAGAACAATTAGAAGAACTTCATCCTGAGTTTATTACTTTTTTAGCCACGCAGACTATTGATAAAAAAGAATGGGATGAGCTTAAAGCTAAATCTCCAGAAATTGCTTTGCAAGAAATTGATGTGTTTTCTGATTTAATTTGGGATAAAGCCATTACAAATGTTCGTTTTGTAGATCATTTTTCAAAAAATCATATTTTTCTTTTTAAATGTCACGATACTTTTTTAGAATCTATAATAGTAAATACTTCAGAAGTTTCCGTTGATTTCTTTACTACAGAAGGATTAGAATGGTTAGGGAATAATCTTTTTTCTGATGCAGTTACTATTCAAACAGGAAAAAAAGAAGTTGCCGAAAATCGTAATGAAGAAGTTTTTAAAATAATTGAAAACGGAGGAATAATTAGTAAAGGCGACTTGTATAGTAAACTAATTACATTAATCAATGTATCATAATATGACTGTTTTAGAAACTATTCAATCTTTAAGAGCGGAATTAAATTCGCATAATTACAATTATTATGTGTTAGATAATCCTACGATTTCTGATTTTGATTTTGATTCAAAATTAAAGCAATTACAAGATTTAGAAGCAGCTAATCCTTCTTTTTTCGATGAAAATTCACCAACGCAACGTGTCGGTGGTGCAATCACTAAAAACTTTAATACTGTTGAACACGAATATAGAATGTATTCGCTTGATAATTCGTACTCTAAAGAAGATTTATTAGATTGGCAAACAAGATGTCAGAAAATTTTAGGTGATGTTGATTTAGAATTTACTTGCGAATTAAAATATGACGGCGCATCCATAAGCATCACGTATGAAAACGGCAAATTGGTTCGTGCCGTAACACGCGGCGATGGTTTTAAGGGTGATGACGTGACTCAAAATATTAAAACAATAAAATCTGTTCCGTTACAATTACATGCTGGTTTTCCTGAAAAATTTGATATTCGTGGGGAAATCATTTTGCCTTTTGCAGGTTTTGAAAAAATGAATCAGGACTTAATTGAAATAGGTGAAACACCTTATTCTAATCCAAGAAATACTGCTTCAGGAAGTTTAAAATTACAAGATAGTGCCGAAGTGGCAAAGCGCCCATTGGAATGTTTGTTATACGGAATGATTGGCAATAATTTAGCAATTAAAACGCAATATGATAGTTTAGAATTGTCGAGAAAATTAGGATTTAAAGTACCAAATCAGAGTAAATTAGCTAAAAACATTGATGAAGTTTTTGAATTTATTGAATATTGGGATAAAAACAGACACAATTTACCCTACGAAACAGATGGAGTAGTTGTGAAAATAAACAACATTCATTTTCAAGAAGAATTAGGTTATACAGCAAAATCGCCTCGTTGGGCTATGGCGTATAAATTTAAAGCAGAACAAGTGAGTACTGTTTTGCAATCTATTTCTTATCAAGTTGGTCGAACTGGAGCAATTACTCCTGTGGCAAATTTAGAACCTGTTCAATTAGCAGGAACAATCGTAAAACGAGCATCTTTGCATAATGCAGATCAAATTTTTAAGTTAGATGTTCGTGTAAACGATGAAGTTTTTGTGGAAAAAGGAGGCGAAATTATTCCAAAAATAATTGGAGTAGCGAAAAGAGGAAATCAAGAAAATCCAACCATTTATATTTCAAATTGCCCAGAATGTGATACGAAATTGACAAGAAGTGAAGGAGAAGCGAATCATTATTGTCCAAATTTTTATGGATGTCCTCCTCAAATTGTTGGAAGAATTCAGCATTTTATTACCAGAAAAGCAATGGATATTGATGGTTTAGGTGGTGAAACTGTCGCTTTATTATATAATGCCGGTTTGGTAAAAAATTATGCCGATTTATATGATTTAAAAAAAGAACAAATTGTGGTTTTGGAAAGAATGGCGGATAAATCTGCCGATAATCTAATTTCAGGAATTGAAAATTCAAAAGCAATTACATTCGATAGAGTTTTATATGCATTAGGTATCCGATATGTGGGTGAAACCGTCGCTAAAAAATTAGCCAAACATTATAAAAACATTGATAACTTGGCTAAAGCTGATTTACTTGATTTAGTTACAGTAGATGAAATTGGAGAACGAATTGCACAAAGTGTAATGGATTTCTTCCAGAATTCAGATAACAAAACTATAATAAATAAATTAAAAGCAGTAGGTATTCAGTTTGAATTAAATGAGATTTCAACAGCTGTTTCCAATATTTTAGAAGGAAAAATATTTGTTGTTTCTGGTGTTTTTGAAGTTTTCTCTAGAGACGATTTGAAAAAAGCCATCGAAGATTATGGCGGAAAAGTAGGAAGTTCTATTTCTGCGAAAACCAATTATGTTATCGCTGGAGCCAATATGGGACCTGCTAAATTAGAAAAAGCCAACCAGTTAAAAATTGAAATTATTGACGAATATCAATTTCAAAAAATGATAAATAGTTAAGAATTAAATCACTACAATGTTTTTTTCTTTACTAATGTATTTGGTTTCGTCGCTAAAATAAAAATCAATTCGGCCTAAATTTATTCCATAGGCACCAACTTGGTTGATCACTACTTGTTTGCCAGTTTTATTTGTTTTTATAACTGGTTTATCTAAAAAGGTGTGTGTGTGCCCGCCAATTATTAAATCAATATCTTGTGTGGCAGCGGCTAATTTAAGATCTGAAGGTTTATCTTTTTCATTTTTGTAATCAAATCCAAGATGCGACAAACAAATTATTAAATCACATTTTTCAGTTTCTTTAAGTGTTTTAGTAACATCTGTAGCGACATCTATTGGGTTATTATATTTGGTTTCTTTATATAATTTTTTGTCCACTAAACCTTCTAATTCAATACCTAAACCGAAAACACCAATTTTTATTCCGTTTTTTATAAAGGTTTTATAAGGTTTTACAATTCCGTTTAACTCGGTATTTTTAAAATCATAATTTGCAGAAACAAAGTCAAAATTAGCATTTGGTAATTGAGCGAAAAAGCCGTCAATTCCATTGTCAAAATCGTGATTTCCTAATGTTGCCAAATCGTATTTCATCATACTCATTAGCTTAAATTCCAATTCGCCTCCATAATAATTAAAGTAAGGTGTGCCTTGAAAAATATCACCTGCATCTAATAACAACACATTTTCTTCTTCTTTTCTAATCTGTTCAATAATATTTGCACGTCTTGCCACACCTCCCATTGATGGATTTCTTGGATGATTTTCCGGGAATGGATCAATATGACTGTGCACATCATTAGTATGCAAGATGGTTATTTTTTTCTCTTTTACAGTAGAAAAACTCGACAATGAAAGTCCGCTAAGTGAAAGTAATGCTGAAGTTGCAGCTGTATTTTTGATGAAATTTCTTCTTTTCATAGGAGTTATTCTTTAATGATTCTTTGAACGGTTGAAGCTTCAATAGTTTTGTATCTGTAAAAATAATCAATCAATACATTTCTTATTTTATAATTTAAATCAAAAGTTCCTTCGTTTTTAAGAAAGAAGCTCATATTGTCGCCTCCATTAGCTAAATAATCGGATGTGGCTACGTAATAAATTGTTTTATTTTCGATGGCTTTATCATTAAAAAGAACTTTAGTAATAGTATTTTCTTTATCCAAAAATATTTTTAAACCATTGAGTGGGTGTGGCTTTTTTTCTTTAATAATATGATTTGCCATTGCTATAATTTCTTCGCCTTTAAGGGCAACTACAATTAAGCTATTTTCAAAAGGCATCACTTCAAAAGCATTTCTTTTAGTAATATTTCCTTTAGGAATGATAGATCTTATTCCACCACTATTTAAAAGTACAATGTCAATTTGTTTGTTTTGTTGTTTTTTAAAAACTGGAGTAGCAAATTCCATACAAGCATCCGCCATAAAATTCCCAATATTACTTTGCCATTCACCTTTAGTTTTGTCTAAAGTTTCATTGGTAAAAGAAATTACACTATCTAAATCGGTATTTATATGTGCTCTGTAAGGTGAAATATAAGATTCAATAGTCTCATTTGAAGTGTATTTTGAAGCGACTTCAATTTTTTTTCCTTCAATTTGATAATTGGTATATTTTTTTGTTTTACAAGAAACAGCTCCTAATAATGTTAAAGTTGTAACAAAAATTATGTAAAGAGGTTTCATATTTTTACTTTTGAATGTCATTTATTCGAATAGATTACTTTAATTTTGTAAAAGATGTAAAGTTACAATGATTTATAAAATTATTCTGAATTTATTTCTGAATTATTAAAATATTTTAAAAAACTTAAAAAATATAATATGCAATCATTAATAGGTACTGGTGTAGCTTTGGTAACGCCTTTTAAAAAAGATTTTTCTGTTGATACAGAAGCGTTAACGAAAATTACAAACCATGTAATTGAAGGCGGAGTAGAATATTTAGTAATATTAGGAACTACTGCAGAAAGCGCAACATTAAATGCAGAAGAAAAAGAAGTCGTTATACAAACTATTGTTGCTGCAAATAAAGGCAGAGTACCAATGGTTTTAGGGGTAGGAGGTAACAATACTGCAAAAGTGGTTGAGGAATTAAAGACAAGAGATTTATCTCTGTTTGCTGCTATTTTGTCTGTTTCGCCTTATTATAATAAACCTACACAAGAAGGTATTTATCAGCATTTTAAAGCCGTTTCTGAAGCATCTCCAATACCAATTATAGTTTATAATGTACCAGGAAGAACATCAAGTAATATGTTGCCTGCTACAGTGATACGTTTAGCAAACGATTTTAAAAAAATTATTGGAATTAAAGAAGCCGCTGGCGATATTGTGCAAGCAATGAAATTAATTCAAACCAAACCGGAAGGCTTTTTAGTAATTTCTGGTGATGATATGATTACTTTGCCAATGGTTTTAGCTGGTGGAGCTGGAGTAATTTCTGTAATTGGAGAAGGTTTTCCAAAAGAATTTTCAGAAATGGTTCGATTGGGATTAAACAAAAAAGTAGATGAAGCTTATAAATTACATTACAAATTAGCCGATTCTATTGATATGATTTTCGAACAAGGAAATCCTGCTGGTATTAAAGAAGTCTTTAAACACTTAGGTTTATCTGAAAACACAGTGCGTTTACCCTTGGTGAATGTAGACGAAAATTTATCTGTAAGATTGTCTAATTTTATTAAAAATTTAGGATAAAAATCTTTTTTGTAAAACGTAAAAATATATCTACCTTTGCAGTTGCTTTTTCAAACTGCGCAAAGGCGTAATGTAACATCAAATATGAACAAATTTATATACATACTTTTAGTAGTACTTTCTATTTCATCTTGTAGCCCTTATCAAAGAGCTATGAAATCAGATGATGTAGAATTCAAAACAAAAGTATTTACACAACAAATTGAGAAGAAAAAGTATTCTAAAGCAATAAGATTGTTTGAACAATATGCTTCATCATATAGAGGAAAACCTCAAGGGGAAATGCCTTTTTATAATTATGCTAAAGCATTATATAATACCAAACAATATATTTCAGCAGCATATCAGTTTGAAAGTTTTGCAAGTAGTTATCCAAAAAGTACTTTTGCTGAAGAAGCTGCTTTTTTAGGTGCAGAATGTTACAGTAAAGTATCTCCGATTTATAGTTTAGATCAAGTGGATACGGATAAAGCATTAAGTAAAATTCAAGTTTTTGTGAATAAATATCCAAATTCTACTTTTTTACCAAGAGCAAATGAAATTGTAAAAGAGCTATCTGAAAAATTAGAGCTTAAAGCATTTGAAATCGCAAAACAATACAATACAATTGGTGAATTCACAAGAGATTATAATGCAGCTATCATTGCGTTAGATAATTTCGTGTTTAATTTTCCAGGTTCAAAATATAAAGAAGATGCTTTGTTTTATAAATATGATGCTATGTTCAAATTAGCAACAAATAGTATTCCTTCAAAAAAACAAGAAAGATTAAATTCAGCTAAAACGTATTACCAAAATTTGGTTAAATTTAAAGCAGATACCAAGTATTTAGAGAAATCAAATAAAATGCTTGAAACCTTAGAAAAAGAATTGAAACAATATACAAATTAATCATTATTATGGATTTAAAGAAAACAAATGCTCCAGTAAACACAATAACTTACAACAAAAGTGTAATTGAAGAACCAACTGGAAATGTATATGAAGCAATTACTATAATAGCAAGAAGAGCAAATCAAATTAATTCTGAAATTAAAAAAGAATTATTAGATAAGCTTGACGAATTTGCTACTTATAATGATAGTTTAGAAGAAGTTTTCGAGAATAAAGAACAAATTGAAGTTTCTAAATATTACGAAAAATTGCCTAAACCACATGCTTTAGCTGTTCAAGAATGGTTAGAAGATAAAATTTATCATAGAGATACTAAATAATATAAATTTTAATTAATGTCTGTTTTAAAGGGTAAAAATGTTTTGCTGGGTATTTCTGGCGGAATTGCAGCTTATAAAACAGCCTCATTGGTTAGATTACTTATAAAAGCAGGTGCACATGTACAAGTTGTCATGACACCTGCTTCTGTTGATTTTGTTACACCCTTAACTTTATCGACACTTTCAAAAAATCCTGTATTTTCTACTTTTTACAATAAAGAAGATGAAAATGCAACTTGGAACAACCACGTAGAATTAGCCCTTTGGGCCGATTTTATGATTATAGCTCCAACTACAGCGAATACACTTTCTAAAATGGCTTCAGGAGCTTGTGATAACTTGCTTTTAGCTACTTATTTATCTGCAAAATGTCCTGTTTATTTTGCTCCAGCAATGGATTTAGATATGTACATTCATCCCACAACGATAATGAATTTCGAAACTTTAAGAGGTTTTGGAAATACAATAATTCCTGCTGAAAGCGGTGAATTAGCTAGTGGTTTAAGTGGTGAAGGAAGAATGGCTGAGCCAGAAAACATACTTCAATTTATTGAAAAAGATATCGAAAGTAAATTACCACTAAAAGGTAAAAAAGTTTTAGTAACTGCAGGTCCTACATATGAAGCCATAGATCCAGTTCGATTTATTGGTAATCATTCTACAGGAAAAATGGGATATGATATTGCACTTGCAGCTGCAAATTTAGGCGCAGAAGTGGTATTGGTTTCAGGTCCAACTCATATGCAATTGAATCATAGTTTAGTGTCAATTATCAGAGTTACTTCAGCTGACGAAATGTTTGCTGCTTGTCATCACTATTTTGAAAATACAGATGTCGTAATCGCAGCAGCAGCAGTTGCCGATTATAAACCAAAAAATATTGCTTCTCAGAAAATAAAAAAGGATGAAGCTACGTTTACTATAGAATTGGAAAAGAATAAAGATATTTTATTATCTTTAGGTCAAATTAAAAAGAATCAATTTTTAATTGGATTTGCTTTAGAAACAGAAAATGAAATTGAAAATGCCAAAAGTAAAATCCAAAAAAAGAATTTAGATGTTATCGTCTTGAATTCTCTAAACGATGAAGGTGCAGGATTTGGAAAACCAACCAACAAAGTAACGTTTATTGATAAAGATTTTAATATATTTGATATTCCTTTAAAATCAAAAGAATTAGTTGCCGAAGATATTGTTAACCTAATTGTAAAAAAATATGCGAATTAAATTTTTAGTATTCCTTTTTTTAAGTGTTTTTTGTGCTAATTCGCAAGAATTAAAAGCTATTGTTTCTATTAATACAGATCAAGTTACCAGTGTAAATCCTCAGATTTTTAAGAATTTGGAAAAACAGGTTTTTGATTTTTTAAACAACACTAAATTTTCCGAAAAAGTAGTGAAACAAAATGAAAAAATAAATTGTTCGTTTTTCTTCATCGTAACTAAATTTGAAAGTAATAATTTCGAAGCGTCGTTGCAAGTAAACTCTTCGCGTCCTGTATATAATAGTACATTTACTACTCCAATTCTAAATATTAACGATAAAGATATAAGTTTTAAATATATTGAATTTGAAAATTTAATTTATGATCAAAATGCATTTACATCAAATTTAGTTTCGGTTTTATCGTTTTATGCCAATGTTATCATTGCTTCTGATGCAGATACATTTTCAGATAAAGGTGGAACAGATTCTTATGAAACGGCTTTAAATATTACCAATGTGGCACAATCGAGTGGGTTTTCAGGTTGGGTGCAAACGGGTAAAAAAACAACACGATTTAATTTGATTTCAGATTTAATGTCAAATACGTTTGATGCATACAGAGAAACGTTGTATGAATATCACATCAATGGATTGGATAAAATGGCAGACGATTTAAAACAAGGAAAATTAGGTATCGTAAATGCTATAGATACTTTACTTAAAGTGCACAAAGTAAGACCAAATTCGCTTTTAGCAAGAACCTTTTTTGATACTAAAACAGACGAAATTGTAGATATATTTAATGGCGGACCAGGTATTGATACAGTTAAAGTTAGAGAAAATTTAGCTACCATTTCTCCGTTAAATTCTTCCAAATGGAATAAAATAAGGTAATATGCTTTTATCTTTATCAGTTCAAAATTATGCCTTAATTGAGCAACTTAATATTAATTTTTCCAATCAGTTTGCTACCATAACAGGGGAAACAGGTGCGGGAAAATCGATATTATTAGGTGCTTTGGGTTTAATTATGGGAAATCGTGCCGATTTATCTTCCCTAAAAGATAAAGAAAAAAAATGCGTAGTGGAAGCCAGTTTTGAAATCTCAAAATACAATTTGAAACCTCTTTTTGAAGCGAATGATTTAGATTTCGAAGACACCACAATAATTAGACGTGAAATTTTGCCTTCTGGAAAATCTCGTGCGTTTATAAATGATACGCCAGTTAACTTATCGGAATTACAACTTTTAGCAGAAAATTTAATCGATATTCATTCTCAGCATCAAACGCGTGAATTGGAACAGCAAAATTATCAGATTTCAATTTTAGATGCAATGGGTTCAAATGCCCAAAATCTAAATGAATACACCATTTTATTATCCGATTTCAAACTAAAATCTAAAGAATTAGAACAAGCAATTTCGGATAAAAATGCACTATTTACAGCGCAAGAATACAATTTACACTTGTTAAATGAATTAGAACAAGTAAATTTAAAACCGGAGGAACAATCTGAATTAGAAGGCGAATTACTGAGTTTAAATAATTCTGAATTAATTACAGAAACGCTAAGTAAATTAGTTTCAAGCGCAACTGACGAGCAATTTGGATTTATAACTTCGATTAAAGATTGTAAAAATGCATTGCAAAAAATTGCTGGTTTTTCTTCTTCGTATGCAGAAATATTCGAAAGATTACAATCGGCATTAATTGAATTAGAGGATATTGCAGATACCACATTTCATTTAGCTGAAAAAAACACGTATAATCCAGAACGATTAGAATTTATTTCAAACCGATTACAAGCTATTTACGATTTACAGAAGAAACATCAAGTTACTTCAATTGAAGACTTGTTAGAAATACAAAACCAACTTTCAGAAAAAGTACTTTTAGTAGACAATTTAGATGAAAAAATACTTCAACTAAAGGATTATTTAAGTCAGAAAACAGTTGAATTGAACACTATTTCTAAAACAATATCAGATAATAGGATTGAAGCCATTCCTGTTTTTATTTCTAAAATTTCTGCTATTTTGTATGAATTAGGTATGCCAGATTCGCAATTTAAAATGGAATTGAATACTTCAAATTCGTTTCTTTCTAACGGAACAGATGAATTAGAACTTTTGTTTTCTGCTAATAAAGGAACCAGTTTAGGTTCGTTTAAAAAAGTTGCATCTGGTGGAGAAATGTCAAGAATTATGTTGGCAATCAAAGCAATTTTAGCTGATTTTTCTAAATTACCTACCATTTTATTTGATGAAATAGATACTGGAGTTTCAGGAGAAATCGCATTAAAAATGGGAGAAATTATGAAAAAAATGAGTGCCAACCGACAAGTTTTTGCGATTACACATTTACCGCAAATTGCTTCAAAAGGCGATTCGCAATATAAAGTTTCAAAAGAAACTATTTTAGAGAATACGATTTCAAAAATTGTAAAATTAAATTCTGAAGAACGAATTATTGAAATTGCAGAAATGTTATCTGGCAAGCAAATTACAGATTCGGCACTATCACATGCTAAAACATTATTAAATTAAAATGTATACTTTTGTATCAAGTTTTTAAATACAACAACAATAAAATATAAAATTATGATTATCGAACCAAGAATGCGTGGATTTATATGTTTAACAGCTCATCCAGATGGTTGTGCTCAAAATGTAAAAAATCAAATTGACTATGTAAAATCAAAAGGTAAAATTGAGGGTGCAAAAAAAGTTTTAGTAATTGGTGCTTCTACTGGTTTTGGTTTAGCCTCAAGAATTACAAGTGCATTCGGTTGCGATGCATCTACTATTGGTGTGTTCTTTGAAAAAGAGCCAAGCGAAGGAAAAACAGCTACGCCTGGATATTATAATTCTGCTGCTTTTGAAATGGAAGCAGAAAAAGCAGGTTTATATGCAAAAAGTATTAATGGAGATGCCTTTTCAAATGAAGTAAAACAGCAAACCATCGATATAATTAAAAAAGATTTAGGTCAGGTAGATTTAGTAATATATAGTTTGGCTTCACCTGTTCGTATGCATCCTGTTACAGGAGTTTTACATCGTTCAACGTTAAAACCAATTGGTGGAAAATTCTCAAATAAAACAGTTGATTTTCATACTGGAAATGTTTCAGAAGTTTCTATCGAGCCTGCAAATCAAGACGATATTGATAATACAGTTGTAGTAATGGGTGGTGAAGATTGGCAAATGTGGATGAATGCCTTAAAAGATGCAGGCGTTTTAGCAAATGACGCCATGACATTAGCGTATTCTTACATTGGTCCAGAAGTTACTGAAGCTGTATATAGAAAAGGAACAATTGGTCGTGCAAAAGACCATTTAGAAGCTACGGCTTTTGAAATTACAAAGCAATTAGAAAGTGTAAACTGTAAAGCATACGTTTCTGTAAATAAAGCATTGGTAACGCAAGCTAGTTCTGCTATTCCAGTAATTCCATTATACATTTCATTATTGTATAAAACAATGAAAGCGGATGGTATTCATGAAGGTTGTATTGAACAAATGCAACGTTTATATTCAGATAGATTATATAGTGGTAACGCCATTCCAACAGATGAAAAAGGAAGAATTAGAATTGACGATTGGGAAATGCGCGATGACGTTCAAGAACAAGTGGCTAAATTATGGAAAGTAGCTACAACTGAAAATTTATCTGAAATTGGAGATTTAGCTGGATATAAGAAAGATTTTGATAGTTTATTTGGTTTTGGTTTTGAAGGTGTAGATTATCAAGCAGATACAACAGAAATGGTATTTATTCCAAGTATATCAAAATAAAATTTAAAATTAATAATATTAAAAATCCCGATTTATCGGGATTTTTTTGTTTTTCATCGATATTTTTTGTTTTTTATCGATTTGTTAACAATTGTTCTTCTTAATGTTTATTTTTTTTGTTTATTTACTATACTAACATAAAATTAATTACTAATGAAAAAAATTACTTTATGGTTATTTGCCTTATTTACATGTTGGCAAATAACTGCTCAAACGGGCACAGTGGTAGTTGGTTCGAATGATGGAACCCCAAATTCATCAACTGGCGCACCTTCACCATTACAGGATTATTTTAAAACACAACGCATTCAGATGTTATATACTGCCGCAGAGCTTACAGGCGCTGGTTTAGTTGCAGGAAATATTACTGAAATTGGCTGGGTAGCTACTGCTTTAAATTTAAGTACTTTACAAGAAAATTATACGATTTCCTTAAAAAGTACTACAGCTACTGTTTTGACTACTACTTTCGAAACAGGTGCAACTGTTGTTTATGGACCAACTGATTTTACACCTTCTGCAACAGGAAATGTAATGTTTACATTAACTACTCCATTTGCATGGGACGGTACTTCTAATATTATAGTAGAAGTTTGTGCAGGTTTAGCATCAGGAGCTTGGTCAGAAAATGTGAGTTGTGCAAATTCAACTACTGCTACAAATAAAACTGTTTATAGTATAAGTGACTCTTCAACTGCTCCTTGTACACAAACAACAGGAACAATAACTGATCAAAGACCATTATTAGTTGCAACAGGAAGTGTTGCTTCATGTTTAGCGCCATTAAATGTTGTAAGTGCAAATGTTACAGCGTTTACTGCAGATATTTCTTGGGATGCAGCTACACCAACTCCAGGTATTGGATATCAGTATGTGGTTTCTACATCTAATACTGTTCCAACTGCAGCTGGAACTGCAACAACAAATATATATGCTAGTTTAACTAGTTTACTACCACAAACAACATATTATATTTTTGTGAGATCAAATTGTAGTACGGGTCAATTTAGTGGCTGGAATGGTCCAAGTTCATTTACTACATCTTGCGCACCTATTACAACTTTTCCTAGTGTTGAACCATTTGATACTTTTTTACCAAATGCATGTTGGTTGAAAGGAGATAATGGTGATTTAACTGCAGGTCCAGCAACATTTGGTTCAAACGGATTTTATCAAGACGGTTTTGCTAACAATGGATTTACTGGCTCTTTTGCGTATAACATTTATTTAGCAGCTGCGAATGACTGGATAATTTCTCCTCAGTTTACAATACCAGCTACTGGTTATGAATTAAAATTTGATGCTGCAGCTGCAAATTATGGAGCTACTACAGCAGTTACAGATTGGGAATCAGATGATTCAGTAGAAGTATTAGTAAGTTCAACGGGTACAACAAACTGGACAGTTTTATCTACTTTTAATGCCTCAAATGTTCCTTCAAATACAGGTTCGGTAAATATTATCGATTTAGATGCTTACTCAGGTCAAACAGTAAGATTTGCATATAGAGTTGTAGAAGGAACTACTAACGGAGCTGCTGATTTAGAGTTTTCAGTTGATAATTTTCAAATTCGTTTAACGCCATCTTGTATTGAACCACTAGGTTTAGTGTCAGCTTCGATTACATCTACTGGTGCTTCTATTTCTTGGGATGCAACATCTCCAGTACCTTCGGTTGGTTATGAGTATTTTGTTTCTACTACAAATACATTACCTACTACAGCTGGTACTGCAACAACTAATACTTTTGCAGTTTTAACAGGGTTAGCACCTGCTACAACCTATTATATATTTATTAGAGCAAATTGCGGATCAGGAGCTTTAAGCCCTTGGTCTACTTCAATAAGTTTTACTACAGCTTGTGCTTCAGTAACGAGTTTTATTCAAAATTTTGATGCAGTAACTTTACCAGGTTTTCCTGTTTGTTGGGGAAAATTAGGTACAGGAGGTTCTGCTTATATTGATAGTTTTAATGCTAATTCTACGCCAAATGTGTTATATATGTCATCTTGGTCTACTACAGACTTAGCAGTAGTTAAAATGCAACCTGTTTCTAATTTAGGTACTGGAACGCATAGATTAAAATTAAAAATAAGAGGAAGTTGGTCAACTGGTGGTATTATTGAATTTGGTTACTTAACCAATCCAATGGATGCAACTACATTTGTAGCATTAACTACAATGACCGCGGCTTCATTAACTTATGAAAATATGACATTTGCTCCTCCTGTTGGAACGTATTCGGATTATCCAGCATTCAGACATACAGGAGCACCATCAAATAGTTTGCTAATTGATGATGTAATTTGGGAAGCAATTCCATCTTGTGTGGAGCCTACAGCTTTAGTTTATGCTAATATCACTTCTTCTGGAGTTGATGTTTCATGGACGGCACCTACTACTGCGCCTGCAAATGGTTACCAATATGTAGTTTCAACCTCTGCAACTTTACCGTCAGCAGCAGGAACGGCAGTTACAAATACTTTTGTTTCTGTTTCAGGATTAACACCTTCTACAACATATTATATTTTTGTTAGAGCAATTTGTTCTACTACAGATGCTAGTCCATGGGTTGGACCGGTTTCATTCTTAACAGCTTGTGTGCCAGTTACAACTTTGCCATGGACAGAAGGATTTGAAGGATTAACTACTGTAGGGAATTCAAACTTTCCTCCATGTTGGTCTAAAGAAAATGGTGATTGGGTATCAAGAAATTCAAATGACACATACAGTACTTCTAATAATGGAACTAATTTTATTAGAAATTCATGGTCTGCAACAAATGAAATTATGTGGACGCCTGGTTTCCAATTAACGGCTGGAACTTCTTATGATTTTTCTTCATATATTCAAGGTGATAATGGTGATTCTTGGGCAGTAGATTATTTGGTTAATTCAAACCAAATAGCTACTGGCGCTACTCAATTAGGTACTACTTATGCTATCCCAGGAGCTGGTTCTTCATATGCTGCGCAACCTTATTCTAAAATAACTCGTTCGTTTACACCAACTACAACTGGTGTGTACTATTTTGCAATTCGTTTAAATGAACCAACAGGTGGACCTTGGTATGCTTCATTCGATGATTTCGAATTGAAAGTTACACCAAACGTTATTCCAACTTGTGCAACTCAATTGACTGCAACACCAAATACAACTTGTGGTAACTTTGCAAGTCAATTGTCTTGGGCGCCAGTTACTGACGCTACAGGATATTATGTTACGATTGGAACTACCTCTGGTGGAACTGATATTGCTAATGCGGTTTCGGTAAGTACAACAAACTACTCTTTCTCAGGAACTATAAATACTCAGTATTTCTGGAAAGTGGTTCCATTCAGTGGAGCAGGTCCTGCAACGGGTTGTGCGATACAATCTTTCACTACTGTTGCTACAGGATGTTATTGTGCGTCAGTTCCAACATCTAATGATGGAACAGGAATTACGAATGCAACAGTTGGTACAACACCGTTTGTTATTGCTGATGTAATGTATGCTAACAATACAACTACAGCAGTAGCAGTTGAACCAGGTACAAATACTAACGTGCAACTTACTTTTGCAACTGGGTTTACTTATGACATTAATGTATGGATTGACTTCAATAATGATTTCGATTTCAATGATGCTGGTGAATTAGTAAAAACAGGTATTGCGTGTACTGATGTGGAACCTAATACAGTTGATGCTTCATTCTTGATGCCAGTAACGGCACCTACAGGAGCACATAGAATGAGAATTGGAACTGCTGATGCAGGTCAAGCTCCTCCAGCGCCATGTTACAGTGGTTCATACGGAGTTACTTTAGACTTTACAGTAGATACAACATTGGGTTCAAATTCATTTGATACTTCAAACTTTGTAGCGTATCCAAATCCAGTAAAAGATGTATTGAATTTATCATACAAATCTGCAATTAGTAATGTAAAAGTAATTAACTTATTAGGTCAAGAAGTTGTAAATGCAAAAGCAAATACAAATGATGTACAAGTTAATATGTCTGCTTTAAATGCAGGAGTTTATATTGTTAATGTAACTGTTGATGATACAGTACATTCAATTAAAGTGATTAAAGAATAATTATTTTAAATAATTTTTTACTTAAAAGTCCCGATTTATCGGGACTTTTTTGTTTTATAAATGTAATATATTTGAGTTAATTAGTTAAAAAACAAATGATTTTTAACAAAACACGCATTTTAACGATTTTATTTACACTTTATCGGATTGTTAATAAATTGCTATATAATAATCAATTTAATTTTCTTTTATTTGTAATATAAACTATAATAACTTAATTATGAAAAAAATTACTTTCTGGCTCTTTGCGCTCTTTATGTGTGTGCAAGTCCAGGCCCAAGTAAGTTTGTACAGCTTTGCTCAAAGCAATGAAACTTACTCGGAAATCACAGGAGGTACTATTTTAGGTACTTCATCTGCTACTTCAGCTTTTGATTCGCAGGTTTGGAATATAGCAGACGCTACTATTCCATTCAGTTTCAATTTTAATGGAACAGCGTACACTGGTTGTAATGTTAGTAGTAATGGATTCATTACTTTTGGTGCTACAGCACCGCTATCAACTACAACTACTCCAATTTCAACTACAACAGCTTATGCAGGAGCTATTTCTGCATGGGGTGCTAACACCTCAGGTGTTTTTGTGGCTAGTTTAATTACAGGAGAAGTAAGGTATGAAGTGGTAGGTACAGCTCCCAACAGAGAATTGGTAATTCAATACAAAAATTGGAGACCAAACAGTTCTACTAGTATTTTTGAAATTCCATTTATGAATTTCCAAATTAGATTAGCGGAAACTACCAATCAAATTAAAATGGTTTACGGTGCTAGTGGTTATGCCATAGGTTCTACAGCTGTTTCTGGAACACCTCAAATTGGTTTAAGAGGTGCAGCAATAACTGACTTTAAAACAAGAACAAATACTTCAACGCAATTATTTACGGCATCAACTAACGGTACGGCAAATAGTTCAACTCAGGCATACAACACTTCAGTAGCTACTCCAGGTATGCCTACTAATGGTTTAGTGTATACGTATACGCCACCAGTAGTTTGTGCAGGTACACCAGTTGCGGGAACAGTTACGCCTGCGGTTCAAAATTTATGTGCAAGTACTACACCTACTGCATTAACTTTAACTGGAAACAGTGAAGGTTTTACAGGGTTAACTTTTCAATGGGAAACTTCAGCAGATAATACCACTTGGGCTAATGCTACAGGTGCTTCTGCTACTACTATGGTTTATGCAGCGCCTTCATTTGCAGGAACAGCAACAGTGTACTACAGATGTAAAATTACCTGTACAGGAAGTACCTTATTTTCTTATTCAAATGTAGTAACAGTTAATCCAGCGGCTGCTCCAGTAGGACAAGCAACAGGGTTAAACTTTACAAATATTACTCAATTAGGATTTACTGCTAACTGGACCAACTCGGATGGAAACAGACGTGTGGTGTATGTTAGTACTTCACCAATTGTAGATCCAGTTGATGGATCAGCTGTTGCATTTACAGCCGCTACTGCTTACACAGGAACAGGACAGCAAGTAGTATTTGATGGTACTGGGACAACTGTACCAGTAACAGGTTTACTACCAAATACGCAATATTATGTAAAAGTAATTCAATACTTAAGATGTGGTTCGGCTGCACCTTTTAGTTATTACTTTAATACTACTTCAGTTTCAAATGCTAGTACAGTAACAACAACACCTCCTGTGGCTATTCCATGGTCTGAGGGATTTGCAACTACTACTGTACCAACTAACTGGGTAAATACAGGTTTTACCTTAGGTAATCTTTTAACTCAAATTGGTCCTGCAATAAATAGTAATTTTATATATAAAAATTTGTTTGGTACAACTACAACTGGAAATTTAGTGACGCCTATTTTTGCTCCAGTACCTGCTAATCACAGATTTGTGTTTAATTACAAAGCGAATGATTATGCATCTCCTTACGGGACTACTGCTGCAAGTACTTTTAATATGGTTATTGCTGTTTCGACTAATAACGGTACTACTTATACAGATGTAGTTACAGAACCAAATAACGGTATCGCAGGATGGCAAACCTACACTTTAAATTTAGCAGCATATACTGGACAGTCAATCAGAATTAAAGTAACTTCTAACATGGTTATTACTACTTCAGATTTTTATGTTGCGTATGATAATTTTAAAATCGAGGCCATTCCAACTTGTGAAGCACCATCATGGAGTAGTTTAACTGCTAGTAGTGTTGCAGCTACTACAGCTACAATCTCATGGGCAGCTTCAACTTCTACACCAGCTAATGGTTACGATTATTATGTAAGTACTACAAGTACTGATCCATTAAGTACAGTTACTCCAACAGGATCTGTTGCAGCTGGTTTAGTTACAGCAAATTTATCAGCACTTTCAGGAAACACTACTTATTATGTATGGGTACGTTCTAATTGTGCTACTTCAGATGTAAGTACTTGGTCTGGACCAATTAATTTTAAAACATTATGTGCAAATGTAACTGCATTTACTCAAAATTTTGATGGTCAAGCTTCTTCAGCAATGCCATCTTGTTGGGAAAAAGTAGGAGCTTTAGGTTCTTGTTATACAGCAACTACTACACCTACACCTTCTGCGCCAAATGTAATTTATTTTTATGGTTCAACCACAAGTGCGCCTACAATGCGTATGCAACCGGTTTCTAATTTAGGCGCTGGAACACACCGTATGAAATTTAAAATGCGTTCAAGTTCAACTACTATTTTGCCAACTGTAGAAATTGGTTATTTAACGAATCCTTATGATGCAACTACATTTGTTGCATTGACTTCAATTTCTTCAATATCAAATGTTTTTGCTGATTTTGTATATGCTCCACCAGCGGGTACATATTCTGATTATCCAGCTATTAGACATACAGCATCAGTTTCTGGTACATTATATTTAGATGATTTTGTTTGGGAAGCGATTCCATTATGTGCTGATCCTTCAGCTATTGTATTTGCTCAAGTAGCTGCTACAACTGCAGTTATTTCTTGGGATGCTCCAGCTACAGCTCCGGCAGTAGGGTATGAATATGTAGTTTCTACTACAAACACACCACCTACAGCTGCAGGTACTGCAACTACAAGTACATTTGCTTCATTAACTGGTTTAACACCAAATGCGGCACAATACGTATTTGTTCGTTCTATCTGTTCTACAACAGAGACTAGTCCATGGGCGGGTCCAGTTACTTTTACTACTTTATGTGCTAACGTAACAGCATTCACTCAAAATTTTGATGGAGTAACGGCTTCGTCTTTACCTGCAGGTATGCCATCATGTTGGGTAAAATTAGGTACAGCAGGTTCTTGTTATACTACGACTACTACACCTACGCCATCGGCGCCTAATGTAATTTATTTTTATGGTTCATCCACTGGTGCACCAACAATGCGTATGCAACCGGTTTCTAATTTAGGAGCAGGAACACATCGTTTGAAATTTAAAATGCGTTCAAGTTCAACTACTGTATTTTCAACAGTAGAATTTGGTTATTTAACTGACGCAAATGATGCTACTACATTCGTATCATTGTCTTCATTTACTCCATCTTCAAATGTTTATGCTGATTTTGTATATGCGCCACCAGCTGGAACGTATTCTGATTTCCCTGCTGTGAAACATACAGGAACTGTTGCAGGTACCTTATATTTTGATGATTTTGTTTGGGAAGCGATTCCTACTTGTCCAGATCCTACGGCTTTAGTAAGTGCTAACGTAACATCTTCTTCGGTTGATATTTCATGGGATGCACCAACTACTGCTCCAGCATTAGGATATCAATATGTAATTTCTACTACAAATACACCTCCAACAGCAGCAGGAACTGCAGTAACTACTACATTTGCTACTGTTACTACAGGATTGTTACCATCAACTCAGTACTACGTTTTTGTTAGAGCAATTTGTTCTACTACAGATGCTAGTCCATGGGCGGGTCCAATAACTTTCACAACTTCTTGTGCGCCAATTACTGCATTACCACATGTAGAGCCATTTACTACTTTCTTACCTTCAATTTGTTGGATTAAAGGAGACAATGGTGATTTAACTGCTGGTCCAGCTACTTTTGGTACTAACAGTTGGAAAGATGATGGTTTTTCTAATAATGGAACTACAGGTTCAATTGCATACAATCATTATACTACAGGTGCTAATGATTGGATCATTTCTCCTCAATTTACAATTCCAGCTACTGGTTGGGAATTAAAATTTGATGCAGCTTTAACACAATGGAACGGTACAACAGCTCCAACTACTGCTTGGGATGCTGATGATAGAGTAGAAGTACTTGTTGCTTCAAACTTTACAAACTGGACAGTTCTTCATACTTACAATAATGCTAATGCACCTGCAGCTGCTGGTTCACCAAACATTATTGATCTAGATGCTTACAATGGTCAAACCGTTCGTTTTGCATACAGAGTTGTTTCTGGAGCTACTGATGGTTCTGATGATACAGATTTCTTCGTTGATAACTTCGAAATTCGTTTATCTCCTTCATGTCCTCAACCTACAAATGTTGTGGTTTCAAGTGTAACTGCTACTGGTGCAGCTTCATCTTGGGATGTAATGTCAGGTGCAGCTTCTGGTTATGAATATGTAGTTTCAACTTCTGCAACACCACCAACAGGTGCGGGTACAGCTGTAACAACTGCTTTTGTAGCTTTAACAGGTTTAACACCTCAAACACCTTACTATTTATATGTAAGAGCTAATTGTGGTTCAGGTTCATTTAGTGTATGGTCTGTTCAAACATTCACTACACAATGTGCTGCAATTACTGCATTACCTTGGACTGAAGGTTTTGAAGGATTAACAACTGTTGGAACAACTGATTTCCCTGCATGTTGGTCGAAACAAAACGGTGATTGGGCTTCAAGAAATACAAATGATACTTGGAGTACTGCTAACACAGGAACTAATTTTATTAGAGATGCTTATAATGCAACTAATGAATACATTTGGACACCTGGTTTCCAATTAACTGCTGGTACTTCTTATGATTTCTCTTCATTTATTCAAGGAGATAATGCTACTACATGGTTTGTTGATTATTTTGTAAATACAAATCAAAATTCAACAGGAGCTACTCAATTAGGTGCTTCATACAACATTCCTGGTACAGGTACACCTTACACGGCACAGCCATATACAAAAATTACACGTTCATTTGTTCCAACTACAACTGGAGTGTATTATTTTGCAGTACGTGTAAATGAGGCAACTTTTTCACCTTGGTATGCTTCATTCGATGATTTCGAATTGAAAGTAACTCCAAATATTATTCCATCTTGTGCAACTGGATTAACTTCAGTTCCAAATGCAACTTGTGGTAACTTTGCTAATCAATTATCTTGGTCTGCAACTCAAGATGCTACAGGTTATTATGTAACTATTGGAACTACTGCTGGTGGAACAGATATTGCTAATGCAGTTTCGGTAAGTGCTACCAATTATTCTTTCTCAGGTACTATAAATACGCAGTATTTCTGGAAAGTGGTTCCATTCAGTGGAGCAGGTCCAGCTACAGGATGTACTGAACAAACTTTTACTACTGTTGCTACAGGATGTTATTGTGCGTCAGTTCCAACATCTAATGATGGAACAGGTATTACGAATGCAACAGTTGGTACAACTCCGTTTGTTATTGCTGATGTAATGTATGCTAATAATACAGCTACAGCAGTGGCAGTTGAACCAGGTACAAATGCTAACGTGCAACTTACTTTTGCAACTGGGTTTACTTATGACATCAATGTATGGATTGACTTCAATAATGATTTCGATTTCAATGATGCTGGAGAATTAGTAAAAACAGGTATTGCTTGTACTGCTGTAAATCCAAATACAGTTGATGCTTCATTCTTGATGCCATTAACTGCGCCTACAGGAGCACACAGAATGAGAATTGGAACTGCTGATACAGGTCAAGCTCCTCCAGCACCATGTTACAGTGGTTCATACGGAGTTACTTTAGACTTTACAGTAGATACAACGTTAGGTTCAAATTCATTTGATACTTCAAACTTTGTAGCGTATCCAAATCCAGTAAAAGATGTATTGAATTTATCATACAAATCTGCAATTAGTAATGTAAAAGTAATTAACTTATTAGGTCAAGAAGTTGTAAATGCAAAAGCAAATACAAATGATGTACAAGTTGATATGTCTGCTTTAAATGCAGGAGTTTATATTGTTAATGTAACTGTTGATGATACAGTACATTCAATAAAAGTGATTAAAGAATAATTATTTTCAAATAATTTTTTACTTAAAAGTCCTGATTTATCAGGACTTTTTTGTTTTTATACATATCTTTGTTTTTATAAAACAAGACTATGTTATTTTCTTTAATTATACCTATTTTTAATAGACCTGATGAAATTGATGAACTATTAGAAAGTTTGTCAAAACAAACCTATACAGTTAATTATGAAATAGTAATTATAGAAGATGGTTCTTCAATTACTTGTGAACATATAATTCAAAAATATGTAACTTTAAATGTAAGTTACTATTTTAAACCCAATTCAGGTCCAGGTGATTCCAGAAATTATGGAATGAAAATGGCTAAAGGTGATTATTTTATCATTTTAGACTCAGATTGCATAATTCCATCCAATTACTTACAAATTGTTGATGAAGAATTAAAAAGAGATTTTGTAGATTGTTTTGGTGGCCCAGACGCAGCTTTGGATTCTTTTTCAAATATTCAAAAAGCTATAAATTTCACTATGACTTCTTTTCTAACTACAGGCGGAATTAGAGGTGGGAGTGAAAAAATAGATAAATTTCAGCCCAGAAGTTTTAATATGGGCTTATCTAAAAAAGCATTTGAAGCATCTAATGGTTTCGGGAATATTCATCCTGGTGAAGATCCTGATTTGTCTATTCGATTATGGAAATTAGGGTATAAAACAAAATTAATTTCCAAAGCTTTTGTATATCATAAACGAAGAATAGATTGGAATAAATTTTATACGCAAGTAAATAAATTTGGCTTAGCAAGACCAATCTTAAATTCTTGGTATCCAGAATTTGCTAAAATTACATTTTGGTTTCCAACTTTGTTTTTAGTAGGATTTTTGTTTTCTGCTTTAGTTGCAATTTTCAGCTTTCCTTACTTTTTATATGTGTATGGTTTTTATTTTATTATGTTGTTTCTTACTTCATTGAAAAAAAATAAATCTATAGAAATTGCTTTATATAGTTTGGTAGCAACAATAATTCAGTTTTATGGATATGGAAAAGGATTTTTACTTTCATATCTTAAAATTCATATTTTAAAACAACAACCTGAAATAGCCTTTTCAAAACTATTTTTTAAAAAATAAAATGACAAAAATAATTGGACTTACTGGTGGAATTGGTACAGGTAAAACAACTGTAGCAGCTTATTTTGCTTCAAAAGGAGTTCCTGTTTATATTGCTGATGAAGCTGCTAAAGAAATAATGAATACTAAAGAAGTTATTCAAGAAGTTCAAGCTCTTTTTTCAGAAAACGTTATTTCAGAAAATGGTTATTTAAATAGAACGTTAATTCGTGACTTGGTGTTTTCGGATAATGATAAATTAGCACAACTCAATTCAATTATTCATCCAAAAGTAAAACGCGACTTTGACAATTGGTTATCTCAACATCAAGATGCTCCATTTGTAATTAAAGAAGTAGCCATTTTATTTGAAACGAATGGGCAAGAGTATTGTGACGTCACTATTTTAATTACAGCGCCTTTAGAAACCCGAATTCAACGTGTTTTGGAAAGGGATAAAACGTCAAAAGATATTATTCTACAGATAATTCAAAACCAACTTCCTGAAGAACAGAAAATTAGATTAGCGACATATGTTATTGAAAATGAAAATTTAGAGAAAACGTATGAATTTATCGATATTTTAATAAAAAAATTAAATAATATTTAAATTTTAACATAATTGTTAAATATTGGTTAATTATTTCGCTTGCTCTTAATTCCGCCCTAACTTTGCTATGATGAATAAAACGAGGTTTAGAATATTAGTTTTTTTAATGAGTATTTCTTTGATAGGAATTATTTTAGTTCAGTTATATTGGATTAATAGTTCGTTTCAAAAAAATGACGATCAATTTAAACACCACGCTTTAGTAGTTTTAAGTAATGTTTCTGAAAAGCTAAACAATAAAGAAATGGTTGATTTCTATACGTCTTATAAAAAATTTAAAGACAGTACAGGAAGAGAACCAATGCAAGAGCAATTAAAACAGCTTTTTTATTATGAAAAAGATTCCAATACAAAAGAAGTTTTAATTTATTCGAACACAATTATTCCTGAAGATTTTGGTATAGATGGTTCGTTCTTTGATAAAAATGCAGGTGCTATTAAAATTAGAGAATATCAAGCAAAAAGAAAAACGCAAGTTTATAAAGATAATTCTTTAGAAGGTAGCGAAACTAATATGGGTGCAAAACCTAATGTTACGATTCAAAAAAATGGTAGATTAGGTATTTTAGACCGTGTGCAATTTGAACTTTTGTTTAGAGATATTGTTTCTCAAAGACAAATTCATAAGAGAATTTCTTCAAAATTAGTAAATGATGTTTTGAATTTTGAATTATACAAATCAGAATTAAAAACACCTTATGAGTTTGCAGTGTATAAAAATGGTTTAGCGACAAAAATAAAATCAGAAGAGTTTAGATATGATAAATGCACTACATATAGTGTGCCTATTTTATTAGATGCCGAAGGAAAATCAGATTATAAATTATTACTTAGATTTCCTAACAAAACCAATTTTGTATTCTCGTCAATGTTACCGATGACAATTTTAACTTTATTATTTGTTGTAATAATTTTGGTAACCTATACCAGTGCTTTAAAACAATTAATCATGCAAAAGCAGATATCTGAAATAAAAACAGATTTCATAAACAACATGACACATGAATTTAAAACACCAATTGCGACAATAAATTTAGCTTTAGACGCAATAAAAAATCCGAAAATTATTGATGATAAAGAAAAGGTGCAAAAATATCTTCAAATGATTAAGGATGAAAACAAACGAATGCATGCCCAAGTTGAAAATGTGCTTAGAATTTCAAAATTAGAAAGAAACGAATTAAATATTGATAAAGAACCACAAGAAATTACAGATTTTATTGAGGATGCGATTGATCATGTGAGTTTAATTTTAGAAGATAGAGAAGGGGAAATACATACTCATTTTAATGCCAATAGAACTACTGTGCTTTTAAATGATGTACATTTTACAAATGTTTTGGTTAATATTTTGGACAATGCAATGAAATATTCAGTAGAAAAACCAATTATTAATGTGTTCACAGAAAACATTAAAGATTATATACTTATTAAAATAGAAGATAACGGAATAGGAATGACGAAAGCCGTGCAAAAAAAGGTTTTTGAAAAATTTTTTAGAGAACACACGGGCGATTTACATAACGTTAAAGGACACGGTTTAGGCTTAGCCTACGTAAAACAAATTATCGATGACCACAATGGCGAGATTTTTGTTGAAAGCGAAAAAGGAAAAGGAAGTACATTTATAATTAAATTGCCATTAATAAATTAAGATATGGAAGCAAAAAAAATATTACTAGTAGAAGATGATCCAAATTTTGGTTCAGTTTTAAGAGATTATTTATCATTAAATGATTTCGAAGTTACATTAGCTAAAAACGGAATGGAAGGTTTCGAGAAGTTTAAAAAAGATACTTACGATTTATGTATTTTAGACGTAATGATGCCATATAAAGATGGTTATACATTAGCGCGAGAAATTAGAGAAAGAAATACAGAAGTGCCAATTATCTTTTTGACAGCTAAAACATTAAAAGAAGATGTTTTAAAAGGTTATAAAGTTGGAGCTGATGATTATTTAAACAAACCGTTTGATTCAGAAGTGTTGCTGATGAAAATCAAAGCGATTATTCAAAGAAAAGCTTCTGAAACAAAACCAGATTCAACTATTTTTGAGTTTACTATTGGTAAATTCCATTTAAATTCTAAATTGCGATTTTTAACTTTTGATAATCAAGAGCCTATTAAATTATCTCCAAAAGAATCTGAATTGTTAAAAATGTTAGCCCTTCATGAAAATGATTTAATGCCAAGAGAATTAGCATTAACAAAAATTTGGAGAGACGATAATTATTTCACGTCAAGAAGTATGGACGTTTATATCGCTAAACTTAGAAAATATCTAAAATTAGATGAACGTGTAGAAATATTAAACATACACGGAGAAGGATTTCGTTTAGTTATAAATTCATAAAAAAAAGGCTACCATTTGGTAGCCTTTTTTTATTAAAATTGCCAGCAAATAATTTGTGTAGTTTTGTTTCCGTTTGTTAAATGAAGTGTAGTACTGTTTTTAACTTCTACTTTCTTCATTTGTTTATACAACGGCTTCAAGTTTGATTTCTTAGAAATAATAGCACTGAACCATTTACATTGACTTTTAAAGTGAACACTTTCATAAATCATATTGGTTACAAATGCCAATTCGCCACCTTCGCACCATAATTCGTTATTCTGCCCACTGAAATTTAATACGGGTTTGTCAGCTACTTTCTGACCTAAGTTTTTGTTTTTTCGTAACGAACCTTTTGCAGCTTCTTCCGCAGAGGAATGAAAAGGCGGATTGCAAATAACAAAATCAAAAACTTCTTCCGATTCTAAAATGTACTTTAAAACATTTCGTTTGTTATCGTTAAATCGAACGGTTACGTTTTCGTTTAATTTCGGATTTTTACTTAAAATGGTTTCTGCAGATAGTAAAGATTGTTTGTCCACTTCGGTTCCTACAAATGTCCAACCATACTCATGATTTCCAATTATTGGATAAATACAATTTGCACCTACGCCAATATCTAAAATTCTAACGGCATTTCCGGTTGGAACCACGCCACCATTTGAAGCAGCTAATATATCTGCTATATGATGAATGTATTCAGCTCTTCCTGGAATAGGAGGGCATAAGTTGGTTTTTGGAATATTCCAGTATTCTAAATTGTAAAAATGCATTAATAAGGCTTTATTTAATGCTTTTACAGCAATTGGATTTGAAAAATCAATTGACTTTTCTCCTGCTTTATTTAAGAATAAATGTAAGTTTAAATCGGGATGTGTTTTGATTAATTGTGCAAAGTCATATCTGCCAATATGTTTGTTTCTTGGGTGTAAACCTTCAAAAGTAAGGTTTGTTTCATTATTTTCCATATATTCTTGTAAGTGGCAAATTTACAATTAATAATACAGATTTGCATTATGATAAGAAACAAAAAATCCCAACCTTTCGATTGGGATTTTGTATAAGTAAGATATAAATATGATTAAACGTTGATTATTTCACTTTATTTACGATAGCTGCAAATGCTTCTGAGTGGTTCATAGCTAAATCTGCAAGAACTTTACGGTTCAATTCGATATTGTTAGCTTTTACTTTACCCATAAACTGAGAATAGCTCATTCCGTATTGTCTTGCACCAGCGTTAATACGCATAATCCATAATGCACGGAAATTTCTTTTCTTTTGCTTTCTATCACGGTAAGCATAGCACATTGCTTTTTCTACCGCATTTTTAGCGACTGTCCAAACGTTTTTACGTCTTCCGAAGAATCCTTTTGCTTGTTTTAATACTCTTTTTCTTTTAGCTCTTGTAGCTACTGAATTTACTGCTCTTGGCATAATTTTAAATGTTTTTTGTAGTAAGGCGACTTTATTAGTACTTTCAACTTCTGTTGTCAGGCTAAGCCTGTCGAAGTCTGCCCACTCCAGGGTTATTAATTAGTTTTAACCAAACAACGTATTAAATAATATTTAATTGTTGTTTAATGCTTTTCTCATCTGTTTTATGAACTAAACCAGAGTGAGTTAAAGCTAATTTACGTTTTTTAGATTTTTTTGTCAAAATGTGACTCTTAAAAGCGTGTTTTCTTTTGATCTTTCCAGAACCAGTAACTTTAAATCGTTTCTTAGCACTAGATTTTGTTTTCATTTTAGGCATTTTTTCCTAGGTATTTAATTTATTCTTACTTACTATCTTGATAGCTTTAAGCATTAGGCAGTAAGCATTAGGCTTTTGATAGCTTATGGCTTATTGCATATTGCTTGTAGCATTATTTTACTTTTTTCTTAGAAGCAATGTATATAATCATACGTTTTCCTTCTAAAACAGGCATACTTTCTACTTTTCCGAATTCTTCTAAATCTTGAGCTAAACGTAATAATAAAATTTGTCCTTGCTCTTTATAGATGATAGAACGTCCTTTAAAAAATACAAATGCCTTTAATTTTGAACCTTCTTGTAAGAATTTTAAAGCATTTTTTTTCTTAAATTCATAATCATGTTCATCAGTTTGAGGTCCGAAACGAATTTCCTTAATTACAACTTGACTAGATTTTGCTTTTAATTCTTTTTCCCTTTTCTTTTGTTGGTATAAGAATTTTCCATAATCCATCAATTTACAAACAGGTGGTTCTGCGTTTGGTGAAATTTCAACTAAGTCTACTTCTTGTTCTTCTGCAAATCGTAATGCATCAGCCATTTTGTAAACGCCTGGTTCAATGTTTTCACCTACTAAACGTACTTCAGCTACACCTCTAATTAAATTATTAATACGATGTGCGGCTACTTTTTCTACTCTAGGAGTGTAACTCCCTCTTCCTCTTCTAATTGCTATGACTCTGTAATTTTAGTTAAACTTTAAAATTGTTTCAATGTTTTGTTTATTTCTTCATTTACAATTTTTGCAAATTCTTCAATTGTAACTGTAATATTTCCTTTCCCTTCTTGTCCATTTCGACGTACAGAAATGGTACCATTTTTTTCTTCTTCTTCACCAACTATTAGCATAAATGGCATTTTTTGCATTTCTGCTTCCCTAATTTTCTTACCAATTGTCTCGTTTCGGTTGTCAATTAGGGCGCGAATTTCGTGAATTTCCAGCAAATCTAAAACTTTTTTCGCATATTTTTCATATTTCTCACTTAAACTTAATATAATTGCTTGTTCTGGCATCAACCAAAGTGGGAAATTTCCTGCAGTATGTTCTAATAAAATTGCGATAAATCGTTCCATTGAACCAAATGGCGCTCTATGAATCATTACTGGACGATGTAATTTGTCATCTGCTCCTTTGTAAGAAAGTTCAAAACGTTCTGGTAAGTTGTAATCCACCTGAATAGTTCCTAATTGCCAGCTTCTTCCTAAAGCATCTTTTACCATAAAGTCTAACTTCGGACCATAAAACGCAGCTTCACCAGCTTCAATAACGTAATTTAAACCTTTGTCTTTTGCGGCGCTAATAATAGCATTTTCTGCTTTTTCCCAGTTTTCAACGCTACCAATATATTTATCAGGATTGTTTAAATCTCTAACAGAAACTTGAGCTGTAAAGTTTTCAAATCCTAATGAACCAAATACATAAAGTACTAAATCAATTACATTTTTAAATTCTGTATCCAATTGATCTGGCATACAAAAAATATGTGCATCATCTTGAGTAAATCCTCTTACACGAGTCAAACCATGTAATTCTCCAGATTGTTCGTATCTATAAACAGTACCAAATTCAGCATAACGCTTTGGTAAATCTTTGTAAGACCAAGGTCTAGAGTTGTATATTTCACAGTGATGCGGGCAGTTCATAGGTTTCAACAAAAACTCTTCGCCTTCAGCTGGAGTCGTTATCGGTTGAAAACTATCTGCTCCATATTTTGCATAATGCCCAGAAGTAACATATAATTCTTTTTGACCAATATGAGGCGTAACCACTTGTTCGTATCCTGCTTTCTTTTGAGCTTTCTTTAAAAATTGCTCTAATCTATCGCGCAAAGCAGCACCTTTCGGAAGCCATAATGGTAAACCTTGTCCAACACGTTGTGAAAAATGGAACAAATCCAATTCTTTACCTAACTTTCTGTGGTCGCGTCTTTTAGCTTCTTCTAATAATTCTAAATAGTCTGTTAAATCTTTCTGTTTTGGAAATGAAGTTCCGTAAACACGTGTTAATTGTTTATTTTTTTCATCACCACGCCAATACGCACCAGCAATACTCATTATTTTCACGGCCTTAATAATTCCTGTATTCGGAATGTGTCCGCCACGACATAAATCTGTAAACGTAGCATGATCACAAAAAGTAATAGTTCCGTCTTCTAAATTAGAAATTAATTCTGTTTTATATTCGTTGTCTTTATATTTATCTAATGCTTCAGCTTTAGTTACGGCACGCATTTTAAATTCGTGTTTTTCTCTCGAAATTTCTAAAACGCGGTCTTCAATCTTTTTAAAATCAGCATCCGTAATTTTATTGTCTCCAAAATCTACGTCATAATAAAACCCATTATCAATAGCTGGCCCAAGCGTTAATTTAATTCCAGGAAACATTTCTTCTAGCGTTTGCGCCATTACGTGTGAAGTCGAATGCCAAAATGCTTTCTTTCCCTCTTTGTCATTCCATGTATATAAAGTAAGCGTACCATCTGTGGTTAACGGGGTAGATGTTTCTATCGTCGTATCATTATAATTAGCCGAAATCACATTTCTAGCAAATCCTTCGCTAATATTTTTAGCAACATCCATCGGAGTTACGCCTTGCGAAAACTCTCTTACCGATCCATCGGGTAAAGTAACTTTAATCATGGTTTATTTTTTATTGAGGTGCAAAGATAATACAATCCAATATTTCCTACAATATATATAGGTATAGTTTTTTTTAGCAGCTATTTCCTGCTCTCCGCTATATCTTTTTGCCTAGTGGTCTTTGAAAATAAAGCCCACTATACAAAAAGGATGCCGCTACGATCCGGGCTATGGGCCTTATTTTTTCAGTTGAATTCCCCTGCAAAACTTTTTTATCAAGAAATCCTGTTGTGTAACGTCTTGTTGTTCAATAGTTAAGAAAATACTTTAAAAAAAGATTGCAATAAGGTTAGGAAATCCGAATAAAGTTGTTAGTTTTGCACCCGCATTGAGAGCGCCGTTCTTTATTAAGAAGTACTTAAATCCTACGAATTTTATTTTTGATAAAAGGATAAAAAAGATTTGGTAATTAGTAAATAAAGATGTTATCTTTGCACCCCGCAGAAGAAAAGTTCATTTACAATTTAGTTATAACAAAACGGAGATAAAATTTTCTCAAAAAAAAGTGTATTAAAGTTTTGGTAATAAAAAAAAAGGTTCTACTTTTGCACCCGCTAACTCAAAGAGAAGGCAAAAAATAAGAGAACAAGTTCATAGACATATTGGATTGACAGCATATAAGAATAAGAGTAATATCTTTTTCGAGTATTATAAAGAATTGAATACCTAGCAAAATGATTATCGTCGATAAAATAACTTAGATAGCGATATCTTAAAAAATCTACGATGAAGAGTTTGATCCTGGCTCAGGATGAACGCTAG
>NZ_JAGNYF010000050.1 GCF_017985075.1 Flavobacterium sp. | reverse complement strand
AAATAATTATAATCCGAAGAACGTAAGAAACCATATCCGTCTGGCATCATTTCTAAAACGCCTTCACTTTCAATGATTCCATCAAATTCAAAATCCGATTCTCTAAAGTTTTTATTTCCGTTGTTTTTAGCAAACTTCGGATTGTTGTTCTTTTTGAAATTGGGATTGGTATTGTTTTTTTCTTGCTCTGTAGTTTCAGATTTTATTTCTTCAGTTGTATTTTCTGAATTGTTTTCAACGACTTCTTTAGGTTGTTGGCTGTACGATTCAGATTTTTTTTCTGCATCTAAATCAAAAGAAGCAGCTTCTTTCTCTTTATTTGTAGGCTTTACAACCACTTTTTTTATTCGAGCTCGTTGTGTTTTTGCTTCATTATCTGAAGTTTCGTTAGTGTTTGTTTCCTCAACTGCTTCTTCAGTAACTTTAGATACAGGAGTTGATTTTTTAACTGGCTTAGAAACTGGAGGCTGTGCTTCAGAGGTATTTTGTAAATCTAATATTTGAGTAATTAATTCGTCTTTTTTTAAAGTTTTGAATTTTTGAATATTAGCTACTTTGGCAATTTCTTGCAAATCAAGGAGTTTCATCCCTTTTAGTGTAGATGTGTCAAACATAAATGTTGATTGATTTTTTTAATCTTAATTTAATAAAAAAACTGTGATGAGATTTTTTTGCTTTTTTAAAGTATCGTATATGAAGTACTTACGATTATTTGATGCAATAATACGAATATTTTATTATAAAACAATAGTTTTTTAAAAAAAGAAAACTTATTTTTGTTCTTATAAAAATTAAAAATGTTACAAAGAATTCAAACGATATATTTGTTACTGTGTATGCTGATTTCAGGTGTGCTTCCTTTTTTTATTAAAATTTGGACAACTGAAAGTAAATTAGACGTATACGCGAATTCCAATACAATATATATAGGATTGTTTTTGATTTCTGCAATTTTAGCAGTTCTAAGTATTTTTAGTTTCAAGAAAAGACAAAACCAGTTTGTGTTAAACAGACTGAATATGATATTAAACTTTATTATAATAGGATTATTAGTATATCATTCACTAAGTCTATCTGGAGAAGCGAAAGTTTCTGAGAAGGGTATTGGGATGCTTCTACCAATTTTTTCTATCGTTTTTCTTGCTTTGGCTAACAAAGCAATTAAAAGGGACGAAGATCTCGTAAAATCTGTGGACAGAATACGATAAACCTATCATCTTAGCTTATTAGTGCGTAGAAAATCCGTTTTGAGAAATCCAAGCGGATTTTCGTTTTATATGAGTTTTGTTTCGAGTGACTCAGATTACTTATTTATTGTTGGCTTCGAGTGCCTCAGCCAACAATGTAGTAGTTTTGAATAAATAACTTGGTAACCGTAAATTAATATCCTGGTAGCTGAGGCTCTCGAAGCTACTTATCTCCTATTTCAATAACCTCTAAACTCTGAATCTTATCGCCATCAATTTCAAATCGTAGCATCGTTCTTTTTTGATGAAATCCTGAAATACCTGCTGCACCTGGATTCATATACAAACAATTGAGTTTTTTATCGAACATAACTTTTAAAATATGTGAATGACCGCAAATAAATAACTTTGGTGGATTTTGAGTAATTTCCTCTCGAATAGCAGGACTATATTTTCCGGGATACCCTCCAATGTGGGTAATCAATACATCCACACCTTCACATATAAATCGATTATTTAATGGAAACTCCAAACGGGCTTCATGATTGTCAATATTTCCAAAAACTGCTCGTAAAGGTTTTAGCTTTTTGATGGTATCCGTAACTTTTAAATCGCCAATATCTCCAGCGTGCCATACTTCATCAGCTAATTTTACATATTTTAAAATCGTATCGTCAATATGACTGTGCGTGTCAGAAAGGAGTAATATTTTTTTCATTTAATAAGAGTTTCTATGTTACAGAGTAACTAAGTTGCAAAGTTGACAAAAAAATATAGTTTATTGTTTATTTTTAAGAAAACATTGAATATAATAATTCAAATTCTTAGTAACTTTGCAACTCAGAAACTTAGAAACTTAAATATAATTGAGATACTTCATTGAATTTGCATATAACGGAAAAAAATATTTTGGGTTTCAAATACAACCGAATGCCATTTCAATACAAGAAACTTTAGATACCTCCTTATCTTTAGTACTTCGTGATAAAATTGAAATTGTTGGTGCAGGACGAACCGATTCTGGGGTGCATGCCAAGCAAATGTTCGCCCATTTTGATACAGAAATTGAATTTGATATTCCTACTACCATTCAAAAACTAAATTCTTTTTTACCAAAAGATATTGCCATTTTTAATATTATTGAAGTGCAACCTGATGCGCATGCTCGATTTGATGCCACGAGTAGAACATACGAATATTACATTACTACATTTAAAGACGTTTTTAATGCTGATGGCAGTTGGAAAGTACATCATAATTTAGATTTAAATTTGATGAATGAAGCCTGCAAAATTCTATTTGAATATATTGATTTTGAATGTTTTTCTAAAATTCATACCGATGTGAAGACCTTTAATTGTAAAATATCAGAAGCACATTGGCAACAAAACGGAAATCAAATTATTTTTACCATTACCGCAGATCGATTTTTACGAAATATGGTAAGAGCCATAGTAGGAACTTTAATAAATGTAGGTATTCATAAAACATCTTTATCCGATTTTAGAACTATTATTGAAAGCAAAAACCGAAATAATGCTGGTTTTTCTGTCCCTGCACACGGATTGTATTTAACAAAAGTAAAATATCCGTATATTTAGCCTTCAAAAAACTATAAGCCAAATGAGCGTTTTAAAATCATCCTCTTTTAAAAAATTAATGCAATATGCCATTCCTTTTAAAAGCAAACTTTTTTCAGTTGCTTTTTGGGCAATATTTTTGGCCATTGTTGCGGGCTTACGACCTTTATTGTTAAATATTACAATTGATAAATATTTTGTAAATGCCAGTAAAGAAACCAATGTTATTCAGGATTATTTTTTAAACCTAATTAGTAATATATTACTCGAAGGAAATGCTACATACAATATAAAAGTATTAGTAGCCATTATGTTTATCATTCTTTTATTAGAAGTTGTAGCGCAATACTTTTTTGTATTCACTTCCAGCTGGCTTGGTCAAGATATTGTAAAAGTCATTCGAGAAAAATTATTTGCACATTTAGCCAGTTTCAAAATTAAATATTACGATAACGAACCTGTTGGAAAGTTAATTACGCGTTGTGTATCGGATATTGAAAACATTGCAAGTATATTTAGTCAAGGTTTGTTTATGATTATTAGCGATGTCTTAAAAATGCTAATCGTACTGATTTTTATGTTAGTAATCAATTGGAAAATTACTTGTATTGTATTGTTAATTATGCCAGTAATTCTAATCGCCACGAATATTTTTAATAAAAAAATGAAAGTCGCTTTTAACGAAGTACGAAATGAAGTGGCCAACTTAAACACATTCATTCAAGAACGATTAACTGGAATGAAAATCGTACAATTATTCAATCGTGAAAAAATTGAATTAGAAAAATTTAAGGAAATCAATCACAAACACAACAAAGCTTGGTTAAAAAACATTTTATACAATAGTATTTTCTTTCCAATTGCCGATATTGTTTCCAGTATTACATTAGGATTAGTTGTATATTTTGGTGCTATATTTATTATAAATGGCGACACCAATACCAGCGTAGGACAACTTATTTCTTTTAATATGTATATTGCTATGCTATACACGCCGTTACGCCAAATTGCTGATAAATTTAATGTGATGCAAATGGGAATTGTGGCAGCTGACCGAGTTTTTGAAATTTTAGAATCGAATTCAGAAGTGCAAGACAACGGAACAATTGATGCGGATACATTTAAAGGAAACATACTTTTTGATAATGTGCGATTTGGTTATTTAAAAGATGAAGAAATTTTAAAAGGCATACATTTAGAAGTAAAAGCTGGTGAAACAATTGCTATTGTTGGAGCCACTGGTGCTGGTAAAACAACAATTATTAATTTGCTAAATCGTTTTTACGAAATCGATTCTGGAAAAATTTTAATTGACAACATTAACATTAATGAATATACGCTTGATAGCTTAAGAAATGAAATTGCAATGGTATTACAAGATGTATTTTTATTTGCAGATTCCATTTACAATAACATCACCTTATTCAACACTTCCATTCAACGTGAACAAGTTTATGAAGCGGCTAAAAAAATTGGCATTCACGATTTCTTAATGTCGTTACCAAACGAATACGATTATGATGTAAAAGAACGTGGCGTAATGTTATCGTCTGGACAGCGTCAATTAATTGCTTTTTTACGAGCGTATATTAGCAATCCAAGTATACTCATTTTAGATGAAGCCACTTCATCAATAGATTCTCATTCTGAAGAATTAATACAAAAAGCAACCCAAACCTTAACACACGGAAGAACGTCTATTATTATTGCACATCGTTTGGCAACTATTGTAAATGCGGATACGATTTTAGTAATGGATAAAGGAATAATTGTAGAAAAAGGAAAACATAAAGAATTATTACAAATTGAAAACGGATTTTATAAAAAGTTATACGAAGCCCAATTTGAAAAATCAGAAAATAGAGAATAGAAGATAGACTTTTGCCTTACGCCTTTTCCCTTATGCCTTTTACCTTACACCTTTTCCCTAATACCTAATGTCTTTTCCCTATTTACTAAAAAAATACATAAAAAATAAATAAATATTTACTAATTTCGCAACAAGAAAATTAAGATACAAAACACAAAAAAAATGAAATACGATATTATAGTTTTAGGAAGTGGTCCTGGTGGATATGTTACAGCAATTAGAGCCTCTCAATTAGGATTTAAAGTTGCCGTTATTGAAAAAGAAAATTTAGGTGGTGTATGTTTAAATTGGGGGTGTATTCCAACAAAAGCCTTACTAAAATCGGCTCAAGTTTTCGATTATTTAAAACACGCTGCCGACTACGGATTAAAAGTAGATAACGTAGATAAAGATTTCAACGCCGTGGTTGCCCGTTCACGTAATGTGGCAGGTGGAATGAGCAAAGGTGTTCAGTTTTTAATGAAAAAAAATAAAATTGATGTTATTGATGGTTTTGGAAAAGTAAAACCAGGAAAGAAAATTGATGTCACTGCCGCTGATGGAAAGGTTACAGAATATTCAGCAGATAACATTATTATTGCAACAGGTGCACGTTCTCGTGAATTACCAAACCTACCACAAGATGGTGTAAAAGTTATTGGATACAGACAAGCAATGACATTACCAACGCAACCAAAATCTATGATTATTGTTGGCTCTGGAGCAATAGGTGTGGAATTTGCACATTTTTATAACGCAATGGGAACGCAAGTTACTATTGTAGAATTTATGCCAAATATTGTTCCTGTTGAAGACGAAGACATTTCAAAACAAATGGAACGCTCTATGAAAAAAGCAGGTGTTTCTATTATGACAAACTCATCTGTAGAAAAAATAGACACTTCAGGAAAAGGCGTAAAAGCAACTGTAAAAACAGCTAAAGGCGAAGAAATTTTAGAGGCTGATATTTTACTTTCTGCAGTTGGTATCAAAACAAATATTGAAAATATTGGTTTAGAAGATGTAGGAATTGCTACTGACAGAGATAAAATTTTAGTAAACGATTTCTATCAAACTAATGTTCCTGGATATTACGCGATTGGAGATATTACTCCTGGTCAGGCTTTAGCACACGTGGCGTCTGCAGAAGGAATTTTATGTGTAGAAAAAATTGCAGGTTTACACGTTGAACCATTAGATTACGGAAACATACCTGGTTGTACCTATGCTACTCCAGAAATTGCTTCAGTTGGTTTAACAGAAAAAGCAGCTAAAGAAAAAGGATATGATATTAAAGTAGGAAAATTCCCGTTCTCAGCATCTGGAAAAGCTACTGCTGCAGGAACTACAGACGGATTTGTAAAAGTAATTTTCGATGCCAAATACGGAGAATGGTTAGGATGCCATATGATTGGTGCAGGAGTTACTGATATGATTGCAGAAGCAGTTGTAGCAAGAAAACTTGAAACTACAGGACACGAAATATTAAAAACCGTACACCCACACCCTACTATGAGTGAGGCCGTTATGGAAGCAGTTGCTGCTGCTTATGATGAAGTGATTCATATTTAATCCTATATGTCTTGCTGAACTTGTTTCAGCATCTAAATAAAAAAAACCGTCACGTTTAAAACTTGACGGTTTTTTTATGTCAATTTCTTATATTTACAAGAAAAAAATATGAAAAAGTTACTGCTCTGCCTACTTCTAATTTCTTATAGTTCATTTAGTCAAACTGAATATAGTTTTGATTATTTACTTCATTATAATTATACAAACCATATTGATTCTATTAAAAGTGAAGCCGTATATTATTTAACTAATTCTAAAGACAATAGTTATTTAGCAAGAATTACAAAAATGGATAGCTTGAACTTAAATTTTCAATTTTTAAAACATGATAGAATTTTTACGGACTTAGTTATTTCTGAAAAGAATTTTCAAATGGCTGAATTTATTGGTGTTGAGTGTAAAAATGTAAAACCAAGCACAAATCCATATAAATATAAAATTAAATATTACGATTATATAAAACTTGAAACATCGGATACCTTAGAGAAGTATGAAATAATTTGTACACGTTCTGAAAAGTTTAGAAAAAAAATTAAAATAGGGAAATATGTATTAAAATTTAATACTACAATGCCATATCATTTACCAAACTTATTTTTCTCAACTCTATACGAGGAATGGAATAAAGAAAGAGATTTACCTAATTATTTTTTAAGTGAGATATCTTTTTTTAATTTCGAAAATAAATTAATTACTTCAGAAGAATTTATAGAATTTACTAAAATTGATTAAAAAATAAAAATCATTACAGATGAGTGTGGTGACTTTTACTTAGATAAAATTTTAAAAATTAAATAACTTATTTATTATATTAAACCTGACAGGTTTTTAAAACCTGTCAGGTTTAATTTATTTTACTAAATCCCAGCAATTACTTTTAACTCCTTTACAAAACGTTCGGCTAAAACATCGGCTTCATTTTGCGTTGGTGCTTCTGTATAAATTCTGATAATGGGTTCTGTATTCGATTTTCTTAAATGTACCCACTCTGTAGCAAAATCAATTTTCACCCCATCTATAGTACTAATTTGCTCGTTTTTATAAGTCGTAGTTAACGCTTCTAAAATGGCATCTACGTCTATTTGTGGCGTCAATTCAATTTTGTTTTTACTCATATAATATTGCGGATAGCTGGCACGTAATTCGGCAACCGTTTTATCTTGACCTGCCAAATACGTTAAAAATAAAGCCACACCAATCAAACTATCTCTTCCGTAATGTAATTCTGGATATATAATTCCGCCATTTCCTTCACCTCCAATTATGGCGTTGGTTTTTTTCATTAATTCAACAACATTCACTTCGCCAACGGCACTGGCTTGGTAACTTCCATTATGCTTTTCTGTAATATCTCGCAATGCACGAGACGAGCTCATATTAGAAACTGTATTTCCAGGTGTTTTACTCAATACATAATCGGCAACAGCCACTAACGTATATTCTTCTCCAAACATTTCACCATCATTTGAAATAAATGCCAAACGATCTACATCTGGGTCTACTACAATTCCAAAATCGGCTTTTTCATCTAAAACAAGCTTACATATATCCGTTAAATGCTCTTTTAAAGGTTCTGGATTGTGAGGAAAATGTCCGTTTGGTTCGCAATATAATTTCACCACTTCCACGCCCATTTGTTCTAATAAATTAGGAATGACAATACCTCCAGAAGAATTGACACCATCTACTACAACTTTATATTTCTTAGTCTTCACCAAATCCGCATCTACTAAAGGTAATTCCAATACTTCATCAATATGAATATCCATATAAGAATCGTTAGTCGTAACTTCTCCTAAACTATCAACATCTACAAAATCAAACGCTTCTGCATCAGCAATTTCTAAAATTTTAGCACCTTCTGCCCCACTTAAAAATTCGCCTTTGGCATTTAATAACTTTAAGGCATTCCATTGTTTCGGATTGTGAGAAGCCGTTAAAATAATACCACCATCCGCTTGTTCCATTGGCACGGCAACTTCTACTGTAGGTGTTGTTGAAAGACCTAAATCGATAACATCAATTCCTAATCCTAAAAGGGTGTTTTGCACTAAATTATGAATCATAGGTCCAGAAATACGCGCATCACGACCAATTACAACTTTAAGTCTTCTATCTGTAACGGTAGATGTGTTTTTTAAAAATGTACCATATGCCGAAGCAAATTTTACCGCATCAACAGGCGTTAAGTTATCGCCTACTTTCCCACCAATGGTACCTCTAATTCCTGAAATTGATTTTATTAATGTCATTATTTAATGTTTATAAAGTTTAAAAGGGTTATTTGTTGAAAAGTAAACCCCGCATAAAATACAAAGATAAATCTTCAACATAAGATAACAATAAAACATTCAAAGAATTTTATATATTTACGAAAGAAATCGCAACTAACATTTTTTGTAACACAGATATTTCTTTTTAACCGAATACCCAAACAAACAACTCAACCACAAACTTGAACTATCTCGCACACATATACCTTTCCGATGAAGATAATTTCATTAAAATTGGCAATTTTATGGCCGATGCTATTAAAGGAAATTCATATGAGTCGTATCCTGTAGGTATTCAAATTGGGGTGAAACTGCACCGTTTTATTGATAGTTTTACAGATTCACACGAAATATATCGAAAAAGCAAACATCGATTACATCAGAAATTCGGACATTATTCGGGTGTGATAATGGATATTGTTTACGATCATTTTTTAGCAAAAAACTGGCAGCAATTTTCTGACATACCTCTTGAACAGTATGCCGATGATTTTTATAACCTACTACAAAAGGAATATGCAATTTTAACCCCAAAAACGCAAAATGCATTACCTTATATGGTAAAAACCAATTGGTTGGTGTGTTATCAATCATTAGAAGGGTTAGAATTAATTTTATTTCAAATGGATTATCGCACTAAAAACCGAGTAAATATGCCCGCTGCGATGGAAGACATTCAAGCGTTTTATAAAGAAATTGAACACGAATTTTTAACGTTTTTTACAGCATTACAACATCAAACTAAATTAGAATTAGATACATTAAGAAATGAGTTTTGTTACTACAATTAAGCAACAGTTTGAAGCCAACGAAAATGTGGCCTACGGAAAAAAGCAAAGTGATTATTTAAAGAATAATTTTTCTTTTTATGGCATTCAAACCCAAGCCAGACGTGATATTCTAAAAAAGTGTACTTCTATTTATAAAGATGAAATTAAAACAAATTTTAGAGCCATTTGTTGGCAATTGTATCAATTTCCACATCGAGAAATGCATCACGCTGCCATTGATATTTTCATCAAAGAAATCAAGAACAACTATCAAATTGAAGATATACTTTTAATTGAAAAACTTATTACTACAAACTCCTGGTGGGACAGTGTAGACACATTAGCAAAATACGCTGTGGGTGGCTATTTAGATACGTTTCCAGAAAAAAAATATGAAATTATCGAAGCATTTTCCAATGCTGATAATATGTGGCTCAACCGAACGGCAATTATTTTTCAATTGGGCTATAAGAAAAATACAAATTTTGAGTTATTATGTTCCGAATGTGAAAAACACAAACAGTCTACTGAATTTTTCATTCAAAAAGCTATTGGTTGGGCATTACGCGAATACGGTTCTGTAAATCCAACAGCGGTTTTAAATTATGTAAACAGCACCAATTTAAAACCTTTAAGCAAAAAAGAAGCGATAAGAAAAATCATATAATTTGGAATTTTCAGCGTAAAAAAGTGCCAACTATTTTAAAAAATTAGCGTATTTTAGCCATTCTAAATAAAAAACACTTGTGTTAAAGCGAATACAAAAAATAGCGCATTTTTTTGAAAACTATTTTTCTAAACTGAAGTCGGTTTTAGAACCGCGTCAGTTTTTATACATTTCAAGTGTTTTAGTAGGATTATCAGCGGCTTTGGCGGTAATTGTATTAAAAACATTTGCCCACAACGTATTTATATTTTCACAATATCTAAACACAAAACTACATTTACCTTACAGTAAAAGTACCTTACCTATTATTGGAATTTTACTAACGGTTTTTGTAATTAAAAATTTCTTAAACGGAAACATCCAAAAAGGAACGTCTCAAATTATGTATGCGGTTGCCAAAAAGCGCAGCGTAATGCCTGGTAAGCAAATGTATGCCCAAATTATTACCAGTTCGTTAACTGTGGGTATGGGTGGAAGCGCAGGATTGGAGTCGCCAATTACCATTACTGGTGCAGCTTTTGGAAGTAATTATGCTTTAAAATACCGATTAAGTTATAAAGACAGAACCTTACTTTTAGCCTGTGGTGTCGCTGCCGGAATTGCTGCTGCCTTTAACGCGCCAATTGCAGGCGTTTTGTTTGCTATTGAAGTAGTTTTAGCAGAAATTAGTATTACGGCTTTTACGCCTTTAATAATTAGTGCTGCAACCGGATCCATTGTTTCGATGTTATTATTAAATGAAGATGCGTTATTTAGTTTCAAATCGATACAAGATTTTGATTCTAAAAACATTCCTTTTTATATTATTTTAGGAATTTTATCTGGATTTGTTTCCATTCATTACGCCAGAAACTTCAGAAAAGTGGAACATTTTTTCGCTACACGAAGTAAAAACACCTACCGAAAAGCCTTGTTTGGGGCCTTAATTTTAGGAATCTTAATTTTTATATTTCCCAGTTTATTTGGTGAAGGATACGAAGGTATAAAACTCTTAGCGGCCAACCAGCCTGAAAAATTATTAGAAAATACCCTTGTAGAAAAATTTGATTCCAACAAATGGATTATTTTTGGTTTCATTACCTTAACTTTATTATTTAAAGTTTTTGCTACCGGAATTACTTTAGGTGCGGGTGGTAATGGTGGTAACTTTGCACCTTCCCTATTTGTAGGTTCGTATTTAGGCTTTTCAACAGCGTATTTTTTCAATATGTTGAAAATTACAAATTTGCCTATTAGTAATTTCACATTGGTAGGAATGTCGGGGGTGTTGAGTGGTTTGTTTCATTCGCCATTGACTGCGATATTTTTGATTGCCGAAATTACGGGTGGCTATAGTTTAATGGTGCCTTTAATGTTGGTGTCTTCTATAAGTTTTGCTATTTCAAAACACTTTGAACCGTACTCGTTTGACATTAAAAATCTTGCCGATAAAGGCGACGTTTTCACAGATGATAAAGACAAAAATATATTACAATCTATTGATGTTAAAAAACTGATTAACAATCATTTTACACCCGTAACCGAATCTAAAACTTTAGAAGCGTTAATTGAAAAAATAGCCACTTCAGACGATGTTATTTTTCCTGTTTTAAATGACGACAACAAACTAATGGGTTTAATTTATTTAGATGATATTCGTCCGATTATATTTTCTGCGTTTAAAGTAAAATTTACGTCTATTACCGAAGTATTACAACCGGTAAAAGAAAAAGACATTGTAGATTTTGAAGATCCTATTGAAAGCATAATGAATAAATTTGAAAGCACCCACCAAGCCATATTACCTGTAGTGCAAGATAAAGTATTTATTGGTTTCCTATCCAAAGCTGATATTTTAGAAAAATACCGTGAACAATTGAAAGAATTGGTTATTGAGTAAACCAAGTTTTCTAGAATATTAAAATAATTTATTATATTTGGTTTAAATATAACTGAAGTTTGTTAGATATATAATACAAGTTAGTGCTAATTCGCCTGCAAAACCTAAAAATAAATGGAAGTTAATAGAAATTTAAAAAAAATCTTTAAAATTATAGCGGTAATTGTAATTGCTTACTTTTTAATATTACCATTTTTAAATTGGTTTATTGGTTATCACGGTTATGAAAAAGAAAAAATTAGACGAAACTCTTGGGGCGATATTCAAGAATCGAAAACAAGAGGAGCTTTTGTTAAAAAATTAAATTTTATTTATAATGTTAAATCGGACTCAGCCAATGTTGACTCTTTGAATATTTTTATTGAAAAAGGATATAAATTTGGCTATTTTAGTGCCAACGAAACCGATTTTAAATTAGATAAAACAAACTTTCCATTCCAAATTTCCCACACAGAAAGAACTAATCATAATTTAGTTGTATATAATTTTACAAATTTAAAAGACCTAGATTCAATTGGAGAAAATGGAATTATATATTTGAAGAACCCGACGTTTAAAGATACTTTATTTATGACTGTAGAAAGTTTTAGATTAGATAAAGGAAATGCCAAATGGGATTCAATTGGATATGTAAAAGTTTTTGAAAAGAAAAACTACCGTTAACAAACGCTACAAGCTAGGCTTATTTTGAAATTGGTTTGGTATAAGGAAGATTTGGCAAATGCGAATAATGGGCTTAATTTAGTCCCAAACTACTTGTAGCGCGAGAACGCTAGCAGCAATGTTTGGACGAAAGCTGTGAAATAGAACAAAATAATATAATTAGATGTGTGTATTAAAAGTATATAGTGATGATAATTCTTTTAAATCGTTTGCGACAACAACAAACATTTTTGTTTATAGCACTTATGAAAAAGGCGACTACAAAAATGAGATTAAGAAAATTGTTCGTGAAGATTATGGAATATCGTTTAATGTATCAGACAGAGAATGGGACGATTTGAAAGGTCAAATAGAAGACACAATTCTTTTTTTGGAAAAGCATTTTAAAGAATTAGAAATCCTTTTATCTACACATAAAATAAGTGATGCTTATTTAGATTTCCCAATATATTCTCGATTAGATGAAAATATAGTTAATCAAAATGACCATTTACCAAAAGAACTTATTGTTTTGGCTGGAAAATTATCTCTCGGAATTGAAATGGCAATTTATTCTAAAGAAGCGTTTGAGTAGAAAATACAACACTGCTGCTAACGGCCCTATCAAGCAATTGCGAATTTCTTAATAAATTAACGTTTAAATTTCGCAATTAAAACCCCTCACTAAACATACATTTCTTCGGTATTCCTTCGGTACTTGTTCGGTAAATAGGTGTTTTTACCGAAGCGACTCCGAACAAAACCCGAACAAAACCCGAACAAAACCTCTAAAAATAAACAATAAAAAAAGCGACAGTGATGTCGCTTTTTTAATTTATACTCTAACAATATTTGCACCAAGTGCTCGTAATCGTTCATCTATTCTTTCGTAACCTCTATCAATTTGTTCGATATTTTGGATGGTACTGGTTCCTTTTGCAGAAAGTGCCGCAATTAATAACGAAATCCCGGCTCTAATATCTGGAGAACTCATTACAGTAGCTTTCAATTGCGATTCGAAATTATGTCCCATAACCACAGCTCTGTGTGGGTCGCATAACATAATTTTCGCACCCATATCTATTAATTTATCCACAAAGAACAAACGGCTTTCAAACATTTTTTGATGAATTAACACGTCTCCTTTTGCTTGTGTAGCGACTACTAAAATAATACTTAGTAAATCAGGTGTAAATCCTGGCCAAGGCGCATCCGAAACCGTTAATATAGACCCGTCAATATCGGTTTTAATTTCGTACCCGTCTTTGTGAGCAGGAATATAAATGTCGTCTCCTTTTTGTTCTAACGTAATTCCAAGTTTTCTAAATACATTCGGAATTTGTCCTAAGTTATCCCAACTTACATCTTTAATTGTAATTTCACTTTTTGTCATAGCCGCTAAGCCAATCCAAGAGCCAATTTCAATCATATCTG
>NZ_JAGNYF010000049.1 GCF_017985075.1 Flavobacterium sp. | reverse complement strand
GGTTATTATAGTGTGTTAATATGTGGTATAAATTTATTTTCAAATGTTGTTTTACAAACTTATTGTAAGTTATACAAATTAATAAACACTCAAAAATTTTGCTAATTACTTCTTTTACAACGAATTTTTATTTTTAAAACAAATCTTATTAACACCTGTTAAAATCTTAATCCGTGATTGTTTTGTATATAAGTAAATTTATAAATTTTGTTAATAACCACGTAAAAAGTATTCATAAAAAAACAATAAAATGTAATAACTAAATTTTGATTTTAAATTTAAGATTTGCATTACAAATTTTAATTTCACACCAACAAAAAACTTATTATTTTCTATCTAAAGTTATCAACACGTAATGTTAAATTAACATTAACTGATTATCAACTCATTATCAAAAAGTATTAACAACCCTCTTTTTTCGATTGGTTTTTGTAAAAACATTAAAATAGGAAACCAATAATATTTACAAATTTACTTTATGATACGCTACATATTGATTATTTTTGTAAAACAATATTAACAACACTACTCACTATTATGACAGTATCAATTGGTAACGACCACGCCGGTCCAGACTACAAAAAAGCAATAGTTAACTATTTAGAAAGCAACAATTATCAAGTTATTAACCACGGAACAGATACTTTTGAAAGTGTTGACTATCCAGATTTTGGTCACGCTGTGGCGAATGATGTTGTAAGTAAAAAAGCCAATTTTGGAATTGCAATTTGTGGCTCTGGAAACGGAATTGCGATGTCGGCAAACAAACACCAAGATATTCGTGCCGCTTTATGTTGGACGAAAGAAATTGCGGAATTAGCCCGTCAGCATAATGATGCGAATATAATTTCTATTCCGGCACGTTATACTTCTATTCAACAAGCTGTGGAAATGGTAGCTACATTTTTAAACACCGATTTTGAAGGCGGAAGACACGCAAATAGAGTGAATAAAATTGCTTGTAAATAATATTTTGTGTTAATTCCGTCAACCAACTGACGGAATTAATATTAATTTAGTCAATCAACTGACGGAATTAATGTTTTTTCTTATATTTGTAGTCTGTTTTCTAAAGAAAAATTAAAATGAATTACTACAAAAGAGCCATTCTTGAAGATTTTCAATTGAAATTAAAACCTAATAAAGTCTTTATTTTATTAGGCGCAAGACGTGTTGGTAAAACACAAATAATAAAAAAATATTTAGAATCGACCAACGAAAACGTATTACAATTGAACGGCGAAGACATAAACGATGCCCGATTATTGGAAGAAAGAAGCGCTTCAAATTACACTAAATTATTACAAAATGTTTCCATATTAATAATAGACGAAGCACAAAGCATAACAGATATTGGCTTAATATTAAAATTAATTGTAGATTCAATTGAAGGAATAAAAGTGATTGCCACAGGTTCTTCAATGTTTGATTTAGCTAATAAATTAGGCGAACCGCTGGTGGGTAGAAAAAACACTATGTATTTATTTCCGTTGGCGCAAATAGAGTTTACTCAATTTGAAAATTATAAACAAACTACTGAAAAATTAGAAGAAAGATTGATTTATGGAGGTTATCCAGAAGTTACACATTATGATTCTTGGGAAGAAAAACAAACGTATTTAAGAGAAATTGTGAACTCTTATTTATTAAAAGACATATTGGTTTTTGACGGAATTAAAAATGCGGATAAAATTTACGATTTATTACGATTAATTGCTTTTCAGGTAGGAAAAGAAGTTTCGTTACAAGAATTAGGCAACCAATTAAACATATCTAAAAACACAGTAGAAAAATATTTAGATTTACTTTCAAAAGTATTTATAATTTTCAAAATAGAAGGATTTAGTAAAAATTTAAGAAAAGAAATTACGAAGTCATCACGTTGGTATTTTTACGATAATGGAATAAGAAACACTATAATAAATAATTTCAATACCATAAATAACCGAACAGATATTGGTGATTTATGGGAAAATTATTTAGCATCAGAACGCTTTAAAAAACAAAAATATAAGAAAATTTATAAACAAAATTATTTTTGGCGCACCTATGACCAACAAGAATTAGATTGGCTGGAAACCGAAGCAGAAACGATGGCTGGTTATGAATTCAAATGGAACGAAAATAGAAAAACAAAAATTCCTGGAGCTTTTGCTAAAGCCTATCCAGAAGCAACTTTTGAAGTAATTAACAAACAGAATTATTTAGATTTTATCTTGTAATCTTATAAATAAAGCTGTCAAGCAAATTCTAAATCTCAAAATCAAAAAATGGTATTTTTCTCATTTTATAATTAAAATCAACAGAAGCTGTGTTTATAAAGGTCGTTTGTTCTCTTTTTGTAAGACCAAAATCCTCGTGAATGTGACCAAAAATATGGTATTTGGGTTTAATCTCTTCGATTTTTGTTAGTAAATTGGTACAGCCTACATTTAAATTTTGAAACGTTTTATCTAAAATACCATAAGCAGGTCCGTGAGTAATTAAAACGTCAGTATCAGGAGGGATTAAACCCCAGTGTTTTTCAATGTCAACACCTCTTTTTCTATTAAAAGCCATATTATGAAATTCAGGCGTAACGGGCGAACCCCAAAAAGAAATTTCTTCTATAGTTATTCCAGAATCGTTCAAATAAAAAACATTCTCGGGTAACAACGATTTTATTGTAGTATTTTGCTCGTATTCAAAATAAAAATCATGGTTTCCTGCAATAAAAATTTTATAGGTATAATTTTGATTTGAAAACCAATTTATAAAATTTAACGCCTCAATTTCGGTTCCTCGATTACAAACATCGCCTGCGTGAATAAGTATATCGCCCCCAGGTAATAGGAGTTTATGGTGTAGTCCATGTGTATCAGATAGCGTTGTAATTTTCATAACTGCATTTACTTAATTTGGTTAAACTTTAAATCACTTATATAACTTTGCCGCATCAAGTAATTTTGTTTTAATTTTTTGTTGTAAACTTTCAGGTTCAAGAACTTTCACATCAGCACCCATAGATAGGATTTCCATCACAAAATCATGCGATGGGCAAACAAACAATTCTAAAACAAGTTCAGTATCGTTTTCTGAAATAATTTTTTGAGAAACGTGTAGCGGTAGCGATTTTATATAATTTCCTTGTCCCCGTGTGAACCATAATTTAATCTTTTCGGGCGATTCTTCTCCGCTAATAATTCCAAAAGCGTGTTTGAATTTTTCTTCAACATCAAATTTCGTTGGATATTCAAACCGGGTAGCGCTAATTTCTAAATAAGAAATTCGATCTAAACCAAAAGATTTAACTGTGCCGTCAATAGTATCCACAGCAATTAAATACCAATGATAACGAGCCTCTTTCAAAGCCAACGGATAAACAATTCGTTTATTTTTTTTATTATCAAAACCCCAAAAACTTTCATATTGATAGTTAACCGACACTCGATTTTGAATAGCGTGAAGTAAACCGTATAAATTTTCGAGCCCTAACGACTTTCTTTTTTCTAAAATTAGGTGCTTAGCAATCGATTCTGACATACTCAAAGCGTTATACATCTGAAAAGATTCTATTAATCGAATCGTTTTGTTATCGTCTGCGTCATGGATGATTTCATAAACTTTTTCCTTTCGGTTGTATTCGATTTCTACATTAAAAATACTCCTAATTTCTTTTACATCACGTTCAAAAGTGCGTTTCGAAATTTCATAGTTTTCCTCATCGTCTAAAGATTGCGATTTTAAAAACCCTTGTAGTTCTTTAAAATCACAAGGATTTTTTCTCAGCTTTCCGAGTATCAATAAATGGCGTTTAATAAATTGTTTTTTAGACATAATTTAAAGTTTTTATCTATTTATAGTGTGTTCAAAACATCTTTAATTATTTTTTTTAACACTAAAACATAAATGACTAAAACAACAAAAGATGGCGAGGAAAAAATATTTTTGAAAAAGAGGCCCGAAAACCTCTTTTATTCTACTATCCAATTTTTTTGGAATCCAAATATGCAGTTGAACAACCGTGATTCTTTTTTAGGTCAATTCCATATTTTCGCATAAAAGCATCAATTACTTCTTTTCCTCCATTAGTTGTTACAGGATTTCCGTTGTACTTGGAAACAACCTCTACAGACATTCCTTTTTCAAGCCGAATGCCATTGCTAATGTTGTTTTGTTTTACAGTAATTAAATAAAGCGCCATAATGTATAAATTTAAAATGTACCTACTCTTTTTGGTTTTCGGCTTCCCCAGGTTGCAAAGTAAGCGGTGTGGGAAGTCAAACTATGACGTTGTAAAATTAAATAAAGTGATATTTTTGGTATTGTTTTACTTATACATTATGTTTGAATATATATTATCTATTTTGTAGGTTATGATTTGTCTGTTTTTTTTGTTTTTTATCTGTGTTTTAAGCGCTTAATTGTTGTATGTAGCTTCAAACGATTTCAACATAAGGGATAATTTTTCTATTATAGATTTAATCATTTCCCCATTCAACACATCACCATAGACTTTCCTGGTGTTTTTTGACCAATCCCTATATTCGTGGTATTTAGAATAAGCCGGCCAAATATTAGAAGAAGCAACTTCTCCAATAATGGCTTTGTAATTTTTTTTTAATTCATCAAAATTATTTAGTTCTTTTTTATTTATAATTTGAAACCCATAATGTAACTCGCTATAATTTTTTGACATAAACTCAAATCTAATTTTTAGATTTTTAGATTTTAATTTTTCATTTGTTAATTCAAATCCAGAATATTGTTTATTACTTAAAGTATAACTTTCTTCTATTAATTTTAAGTCTAGATTTATTTCTAAAAGTTGTTTTTTTAAAACAAGAATTATTTCTTTTTTCACTAATTCTTCTGCTTCTAAAATGGTAATAAATGCACCAAAATTTTCAATGTTATTTACTATTAGTTTTGATATATCTTCACTCATTTTGTTGTTATTTGATTGGTTAGTAAGTTCTTTAATTAAAATTAAATATTGATTTAGTGTTTCTCTAATGAATGGCTTGTTTGTCATTTTTTTGATACATTTTTCAAGCCATTCTTTGATGTCTGTTTTATAAGAGCAACAAATAAAATCTTTATTTAAAACTAAATTTCCTTTAGAACTTTCTGAAGGCTCTGATCCATCTAATGTCAAATAAATTATAGGTTGATTCTTAAAATGATTATTGTATCGAAGCAATTGTTGCTCTTGATCACCAGCATAAATCTTATTTTCAATAATAATATTTTGATTTGCTGATGTGATTACAATATCTACTCTTCCGCCTTCTGCCAAATCAAAGTTGACTCCCCCAACATAAATTTCTTTATTTGCTGTTGCGTTTTGAGTAACAAAATTTTTCAAGTAATCGTGATAAGTATGAACGGTTTCTTTAAAACGACTATTTATTTGTTCTAAAAATAATTTTAAAAACACATCCTTCTGACCGTGTTTTCCTTTGGGATCAAGTAAGTTTGTTAGAATTGAAGAGTGACTTAATTCATTTGATCGAACACCAAGAATATCAAAGATATTGTAATGTTCTCCAGAATATTCTGCTAAATCGTCATATTTTTTCTGTATGATTGCAACACTTTGCAAAAGGGATTTTAATTTCTCCATATTTTTTCCACTTATTAATTTTCAAAAATATTAAATATCTACACTCATAAACGTTTTATACCGTTTATTTTTCTGATATTTAATTTGTTTTTTAGAAGTCTGTTTTACGTTTTTAATTTCCAAAACCAACTGCTTTTCTTAGTATTGGTTCGTGGTTTGTGTTGATTTCAAAGTTATAAATATCCGAAACCACCATTGGACTTTTTACTTCAGCGTTGTGTCCTAATTTATGTAACAAAGCGTTGGTTCTGTATAAGGCAATAGGTTTGAATTCATAAATTTTAGAAAGCCTTCCTTTACGAAGTAGTGCTTTGTCTATGTTTTTTATATCTGTATTAAAAGTAGCAATAATTTGAATTCCAAAGCTTTCACCCAACAAACCATCAGTAAGATTTAGCAACATAGATAAACTTGAGTTTCGTACCTCTTCTCGGGAGCTTATCAACTCTTCGGCGTCTTCAATAACTAAAACGGTATTTCTGTTTTCTAATAAAAATGTTGTCATATTAACATTGTCGAGTTCACCCGCCATTTTTGGAGACAGAAAGATTACTTTTTTCTTCAAATGGTGAATTAAATATTTTATATAGGTACTTTTTCCAGTACCAGGTTGTCCGTGAAACAGAAAAAGCCCATTAATATCTTTTTGGTTTAGTTGTTTCACAATTGATTTATGAATGTTAAAAAAATCTTCGTTATAATGAATATTAAAATCAATTTTAGGTTTTTTGATATGCACCTCTTTAGTTTCTAACCCTCCATATTGAGAAACAATTACACTGATATCTGTTGTTTTTTTAGGCGTTTTTATAAATAATTTAAATTTTTCAAAAAGGTCATTGGCTTCCTTTTCCTGTTTGTTTGTAAAAAGCAAATATATATGGTCATGCTCTACATTTAACATAATCCCATTGTTTAGAAAGTAAAATTGATCCAAATTAATTAGTTTTTTAGTTTGTGAATCGAATTTGTGTTTGTAATGCTCTTTGATGATTTGGTTTTTATACTCTTTTTCAAACCAATTTCGAAACAACTCGTTTGATATATGGTTAATGGATTTAAAATTAGGGATAGAATTGTAGTATGCATAATACATTCTAAAGCAATCTACATAGCTTGAGCTTGAATGAAACACATCATAATTTGGATTGCAGAGGTTTAAACCGGAGTTTATTTGGTCTTTTTTCATAACTCTTAAATTTATTTACACAAAGATAACCTCGCAGAACGACAAGATGTGGCGTTGTAAAAAAATTATTTTCCTTTCCTATAAAACTCCTTATATTTTTTATTTCTTTGTATTTCAAATTTTCATAATGACCACAATCCAATTCATACAAGACCAAACCAACATTGCTGTAAAAAGCATTGAAGCTACGATTCAATTACTTTCGGAAGATTGCACGATTCCGTTTATTTCTCGTTATCGAAAAGACCAAACAGGAAATTTAGATGAGGTTCAAATTGAGCAAATTGCTAAATTAAACAAGCAATTTATTGAAATTGTAAAACGAAAAGAAAGCATTTTAAAATCTATTGAAGAGCAAAACGCACTTTCTGCAGAATTGAAATCAAAAATTGATTCCAGTTATGATTTACAAGAAATAGAAGATTTGTATTTGCCATATAAAAAGAAGAAAAAAACCAAAGCCGACACCGCTCGTGAGAACGGATTGGAACCTTTGGCTAAAATAATTATGTCTCAAAAAAATGATGATATTGAGTTTTTAGCTTCAAAATATTTAAACGAAAAAGTTATTAATGAAGACGAAGCCCTTCAAGGTGCTCGCGATATTATAGCTGAATGGATAAACGAAAATATTTTCATTCGAAAATCGTTACGCAGAACCTTTCAGCGCAAAGCTGAAATAACCAATAAAGTAGTAAAAACCAAAAAAGACGATGAAGCGGCTCAAAAATTTTCCCAATATTTTGATTGGTCTGAAAACGTAAGTAAAGCGCCATCGCATCGATTATTAGCGATGTTGCGTGCTGAAGCTGAAGGTTTTATCAAGTTGAATGTCGGTTTAAATGAGGAAGATAAAGCCGAAGTAATTCGTTTTATGGAAGATAATTTAATCAAAACCAATAACGAAAGCGGCGAACAAATTGAAAAAGCGATAAAAGACAGTTATAAAAGATTATTAGAACCCGCTATTTCAAACGAAACGTTGCAAGAAGCCAAAACCAAAGCCGATATAAAAGCCATTGATGTTTTTGCAGAAAATTTACGTCAGTTGTTGTTGGCGCCACCATTAGGTGAAAAACGCATTTTAGCTATTGACCCAGGTTACAGAAGCGGCTGCAAATTAGTTTGTTTGGATGAAAAAGGTGATTTACTAAATAACGAAACCGTTTATCCGCACGCGCCACAAAACGATAGCGCTATGGCGATGAAAAAAATCCGTTCTATGGTAAATGCATATAATATTGAAGCGATATCTATTGGAAACGGAACGGCATCTCGCGAAACCGAATTCTTTATTAAAAAAATTGCTTTTGATAAACCTGTTCAGGTTTTTGTGGTTTCAGAAGCAGGTGCATCAGTGTACTCGGCGAGTAAAATTGCGCGTGATGAATTTCCAAATTACGATGTAACGGTGCGTGGTTCGGTTTCTATTGGAAGACGACTTTCAGATCCGTTGGCGGAATTGGTAAAAATAGATCCAAAATCTATTGGAGTTGGACAATACCAGCACGATGTAGATCAAAATAAATTAAAAGAGCAATTAGATACTGTGGTAATGAGTTGTGTAAACTCGGTAGGAATTAACGTAAATACCGCAAGTAAATCGTTGTTGAGCTATGTTTCTGGAATTGGTGAAAAAATGGCTGAAAACATTATAGCCTATCGTTCAGAAAACGGCCCTTTTGAAGACAGAAAGCAACTAAAAAAAGTACCACGTTTAGGCGAAAAAGCGTACCAACAAGCCGCGGCGTTTATTCGTATTAAAGACGGAAAAAATCCGTTAGATAATTCAGCGGTGCACCCAGAAGCGTATGCAATTGTTGAAAAAATGGCTAAAGATTTAGGTGTAAAAACAACAGATTTGATTGCCAACAAAGAAAAAATAGCACAAATCCAACCAGAAAATTATATTACATCTGAAATTGGAATTTTAACACTAAAAGACGCTTTAAAAGAACTAGAAAAACCCGGATTAGACCCAAGAAAAGCCGCTAAAGTTTTCGAATTTGACCCAAATGTTCGAACGATAAAAGATTTAAAAACAGGTATGATTTTACCCGGAATCGTGAATAATATTACGGCATTTGGTTGTTTCGTGGATATCGGAACCAAAGAAAGTGGTTTGGTACATATTTCGCAATTAAAAGCAGGATTTGTATCCGATGTAAACGAAGTCGTAAAACTTCACCAACACGTACAAGTAAAAGTCGTTGAGGTAGATGAAGCCAGAAAGCGCATTCAGTTGACGATGGTATTGTAAGTATTAAAGAAATGCATTCCAAAGGAAAACATTTTTTTCTCTTTTTTTCTCTTCTTCATCGTTTCCGTAGCTCCACCAATCTTTTGTTTTGTCTTCAATAAGTGTCCTAAATTCTAAATTAGAAAACATTTTTTTAGCGGTTATAGGTTTTATTTCAGTTGGATTTGTAACGGTTAAGTTTACTTTGGTTGCTATGTAAGAAGTATATAATCTGGGTATTGTAAGACCTAAAATCATTCCAGGTAATCCATTTATTGAACAGGGTCCGCCACTAATGGTGATATCATCGGTATAAAACGCAAAAATATATACATCTCCAAAAATTTTTCCAACCGCTTTTCGGCAATTATAGCCTGCAATTTCTCGGTTTTCGTTAGTAATTTTCCATTCTATTGGAGTTATACTGTCAGAAATTACAATGCTTGTACCAACCACCTGTTTTTGTGAACTCATAGTTTTTGTATTAAAATCAAAATACCAACTATTTTCTTCATCTTGGTCTTTTTCATATTTAGGAATTCTAGTTTTTTCGCTCCAGCGATTAAATTTGAACAGACTTTTATTGTCTGTAAAACTATATGTCCAATAAGATGTTTTAAGTTCTGATAGATTTTCTTTCATCATCTCATCCCAACTATTATTACTCATGTTTTTCTTAACATTGGTATTTACCTCAAACTCAATTTCAGCTTTGTCAACAAATTGCTGTGCTGTTGAGCAAAAGCTAAAAAACAACATTGCTACTACTAAATATACTGATTTCATCGCTTTTTTGTTTTATTTATTGTTTATTTTTAAAATTCCAGGTAAAACCAATCATGGCATAGCGTTTTAGTCTGTTATTCTGTTCTTCTCCAATTACGTTGCCATAGTTATATCGTTCAATTCCAATGTTTTGATTAAGAATATCTCTAACCAAAAAATAGGCAGTAAATTCATCATTTTTAAACGTGCGTTGAAGTCTAGCGTTCCATATTTGATTCGTAAGATTACTCTGAAAATCATCCGTTTTTTGACGAGTATATAAGTTATAATCTGTGCTAATTTTCCAATTTTTACTTAAATAATAGCTTGCGTCTATACTTAAATTATAGGTATTAAATGATTTTACTTCGTTGTTAAGTGACGTACTATTTCTATTATTTGAAAATTGATTATTGATATAAAATTCATAACTTTTTTCTTTTGATTTAGAAAAATAAACCGAAAAATTTGAATTGATATTCTTTGAATTATTCAGAACATTATTAATGCTTATTATGGATTTATTATAACTAATTGAAGGATTAATTCCAGCATCCAAATCAAACTTTTTTATTTTGAAACCATATCCCATATAAAAATTACCAGAAAAATTTCCGTTGGTATTAATTGCTTTAGAGGTAGTTTTTGCATTGTCAATATCAATATCTCTGTTATAAGTAATTAAATTCGAAGTTGTTCTAAAATAAACACCTTGGTACATATGAGATTCGCTTAAGATATTATAATTATTATGAGAAATATTTATACTATTTGTAAAAGATTGTTTTAAGTCAGGATTTCCAATAATTTGATTAAAAAAATCTTGATTGTTTCGCAAGGGTTGTAATTGGTCAATAGTTGGCTGCGATGTTGAGCCATTATAATTTATTCTTAAATTACCATTGTTTTTATATTTGTAAGAAAAACTTGCCGATGGAAAAAGATTGGTATAATTTCGTTTGTACTCTTTATTGAAGGTTTGGTCAATCAAATCAAAAAAGGTAAAACCAAATCCACTACCAAAACTATAATTTATTTTTTTTGAGTTATAACTCATTATTAAATTGGGTTTGTTAACCACAATAGTTTGTTCAAATTGATTTGACAATCCACTATTCAACAAATCATATTGATTTGATAAAGTTGAAAAATCATACGTTAATTGATTGTTTTTTCCAGTATTGTAAGCAATTTGATAACCAAGTTGCAACGCCCAATTTTTAGCAATCGGCTCAGTATAAACAAGATTTACATTTGTGTTTTGAGTTGTTTTTTTACCAATTTTGTTTTGATTAAGACTTATAATAGAGGAAGAAATACCTGAAATAAAACTTTCATTATCAGATTTTAAATAATTATCAGAATCATTATTCAAACTACTCCAAGACAAGTTCATTGAAAAAGTACGACGTAATTTGGCAAATTTATGTTTAAACAAAACAGAAGCCATTAATGATTGTTTATCCGATTTTGTATCCAGCTTTTTTTGACTTTTATTTTTTAAAACGCCATTTTCATCAGTAGTTGTGCCATCGGTAAATTCATTACTTGTAGTAGCATAAAAATTTGTTTTTGTATTTATTTTAAGCGTATTTAATGAATCTAATTTTATATCATAAGACGCATTGAATTTATAATTGTTTCTTGTGACGTTTGTATCGGTAGAAGTATTTTCATTTAGTTGTGTTTCACCAATTTGTGTTCTATTATTTCTTTTATTAGTATTGGTGTAGTTTTGAGTATTAAATTTTGGCGAGAAATTTAAGGTTTGTTTGTCGTTCCATTTGTTGTTGTAATGTAATCCACCATTCGTGTTTTTTATAAAACCATTTTGCGTATCCACTTGAGGTTCATCATCATTGTTGCCTCCAATCCATTGGTAACTAACATTTCCGTCATCATCCATATTCATCGAAACATCGCTGTTTTCACCACCAAATTTATTGCTATCCTCCCAATCTAAACCGTCCTGACCCGTATTTCCATTTAATAAAAACGCCGAAATTTTCCTTTTTCCTTTAAATGCACTTAACATCAAATTACTGTTATACCTTGGGTCTTGGTCTTCTAATGGTCCAGCAGAGTTATCTATTTTTCCAAAACGGCCTTTCTTTTTATCTTCTTTAAGTTTCAGGTTTATTGTTTTTTGACTTTTCCCATCGTCTATTCCTGTAAATTCTGCTTGATCACTTTTTTTATCAAACACTTGTACTGTTTTAACTGCATCGGCACGAAGATTTTTTGTTGCCATTCCTGGGTCGTCACCAAAAAATTCTTCACCATCTACTAGAACTTTTTTAACCGATTCGCCCATTGCTTTGATTTCTCCATTTTTATCAACTTGAATGCCAGGAAGTTTTTTTAGTAATTCTTCCACATTTGCGTTTACATCAACTTTATAATCACCCGCTCTATAGCTAGTTGTGTCACCTTTAATTCGTATTGAACCGCCTTTAATAATTACTTCTTCAATTAATTTACTTTTACTAAATAGACCAATTGTTTCTAGGTTATTTTCGTTTTCTTTTATTTCTACTTCATCTACATAGTCAGCAAATAGACTGTTTGAAATGCTCAAAATATATTTTCCTGATTTGATATTTTTAATTAAAAATTTACCTTCTTTATCAGACCTTGTAAATCGATACAAAATAGAATCTTTTGGCGTTATTAAAGCAATTACTGCATTTTCAACAGGATTTTTTTCTAAATCATTTACTCGTCCAGAAAGAGTTCCTTTTTGAGAAAAAGATGAAATCGAAAATAACAAGAAAGCAACAAGTAAGCAATTACATTTTAACATAATATATTTTTTAGGGCTTAAAAAAATCTCAGTTCTTTCCAACAAAAATAAGGAAACAGTTGTTATTAAAATTGGTTTTCAATTAAATAAACGAGTTTTATTAAAAAATATTTTATTAAAGCGTAAACTTTTTACTATAATCCAATAAATAATCAAAATTGCTTTTTTAAAAGCAGGTTTTGTTTCCGATGTAAATGAAGTCGTAAAACTACACCAACACGTGCAAGTAAAAGTCGTTGAGGTAGACGAAGCTCGAAAGCGTATACAGTTGACGATGATATTATAAAACACAAAAACAAAAAATTCCAAACTCCAACTTTAAAGTGGAATTTGGAATTTTTATATTGGAATTTTAAAAAATTTATTCTTTAGTTTCTTCTTCTTTTTTAACTACTGGAGTTTCATCTTCACCTTTAGCCGCTTTTTTAAATTCCTTGATACCACCACCAAGTCCTTTCATTAATTCTGGGATTTTTTTACCTCCAAAAAATAAGACAACAACAGCAATAATAATAATCCACTCTGTTCCACCAATGGCTCCTAAAGTTATATATAAAGAATTCATCTTTTTAAGTTTAAAATTTATATTACAAAGGTACATAAAAAAATAAAACACAAATAAATTTATTCCTTTTTATTGATACAATTACTAATTGGCGCATTGGCTAATTGTATTATATTTGTATAAAATCAGTTGATTTGTCTCAAAAAAAGACTAAAAAATAAAACCGACAAGTATGTCAATAAAAGCATTTGCAGCTAAAATACTCGCTAAATATTCTCATTTTCAAACACAAAAATGGGCGAACGAACCTGTTTCTACACAAGAAAAGGTATTTCAATCCTTATTGCGTGAAGCGAAAAACACGCAATTTGGAAAAGATCATAATTTTTCAAACATCAACTCATTTGAAGATTTTGCCAAGCAAGTGCCTGTTCGAGATTATGAACAATTGAAATCATACGTTGATAAAGTTGTAGCTGGCGAATCGGATGTTTTATGGAAAGGAAAACCGTTGTATTTTGCTAAAACTTCAGGAACAACTTCAGGTGCGAAATACATTCCACTAACAAAAGAATCAATGCCATTTCATATTAAAGCGGCAAAAAACGCGATTTTAAGTTACATTCACGAAACAGGAAAATCAGATTTTGTTAACGGAAAAATGATTTTTTTACAAGGAAGTCCAGAAATGGAAGAAAAAAACGGAATTAAATTAGGTAGACTTTCAGGTATTGTAGCGCATTACGTACCAAAATATTTACAAAAAAACCG
>NZ_JAGNYF010000100.1 GCF_017985075.1 Flavobacterium sp. | reverse complement strand
ACATTATCATTTTCTGGCGAAAAAGACACCCGTCAAATGAAATTAACATTATTTGATAAAGAAGGAAATGAATTGTGGAATAAAGTAATTTTAAAGAAAGAGCTGGAATAAATTAATATTTATTTCTAAACCATACTTTTTGCCATTCGCGTTTTAAAATTAAAAACGTCACGTCTTCGGATAATTTAAAAAAATCTGAACCGTCCAATTTTTTTATTTGATCTTCGGAAACATCAATAATATATAGTAAATTTAAGTATTCTGCGAATTTGTAATTGATTAATTTTATAATTTTCTCCTGAATCAAAAGCTTTAATTCAAATGGGAAAATATCCAAAGGAATATCAATATTTTCATTTGCTAAAGCAAAATCTTTATTGGTTTGCTCAATTAATTTGAAATATAAATCTTGCTCTTCAGCTTCTTCAATTAATGAATCGATGGATGTTGGCGCTAAATAATTCATTTTTTTAAATTGAAAATTGACACATCGGAAATTGGCACATTGATTATACCTTTCTGTTCATTAATTTTTCGCCAAACAATCTTAAAACCATTTTTTTATCTTCGGAAATTTTCATTTTTTCCAGTGTTTCAAAAGCTATTTCAGTGTAGTTAGCAATCGCGTCTTGTGTGGCTTTGCTGGCACCTGAAGTATTAAAAATTGTTTTTACAGAATCAATTTTATCCGAATTATCATTGGGTTGTATAGAAAATAAATGCAATAATTGTTGTTTGTTTTCTTCAGACGAAAACGCCATTGCTTTTAAATATAAATAGGTTTTTTTGTTTTCGATAATGTCGCCACCTACTTGTTTTCCAAAGGTTTCTGGGTTTCCAAAAGCATCTAAATAATCGTCTTGTAATTGAAAAGCAATACCTAAATTTAATCCAAAATTATAAATTAAATCAGCATTTTCTTCTGAAGTTTCTGCTACAATAGCGCCCATTTTCATAGCTGCTCCTAATAAAACGGCCGTTTTAAATTCAATCATTTTTAAATATTCCGAAATGGTAACATCATCACGGGTTTCAAAATCTACATCATATTGTTGTCCTTCGCAAACTTCTAAGGCGGTTTTACTAAATAATCTTGCTAATTTCTGAAATATTATTGGTTCGTAATCTTCAAAATATTGATAAGCTAAAATCAACATGGCATCACCAGATAAAATACCCGTATTGATGTTCCATTTTTCATGAACGGTTTCATTTCCTCTACGCAAAGGCGCGTCGTCCATTATATCATCATGAACTAATGAAAAATTATGAAATACTTCAACGGCTTTGGCTGCAGAAATCGCTTTTTTATAATCGCCATCAAAAATATCAGCTGCCATTAATGTTAAAACGGGACGAATTCTTTTTCCTCCAAGTGATAAAATATAATCAATTGGTTCGTATAAATTTTTTGGGTGTTTGTTTATATGTAAATTAGAAAATTCCTCCGAAATAACACTCTGGTATTCTGATAATGAAAGCATAGTTGTAATTTTTTTGTAAATTTAAACTAATAATTACAAAATAGCTTAATAATTTAAATGTTAAATTTATGTGAAGATTAAGGAAACTATTTTAGTTTTAAAAGTTTCTGTTGTAGTTTTGTCATCGAAATTAATTAGAATATTTAATTAATATCAAGAAATTACATTTAATATGAAGGATAAAATTGTCAATAAAGCTAAAGACATGTTTTTGAAATTAGGTTTCAAGAGCATTACTATGGATGATATTGCCTGCGATATGTGTATTTCTAAAAAAACAATTTATAAATATTTTTCTAATAAAGAATTGTTGATTGAAGAAAGCACCCAAATGGTTTATAAAGAAGTTAGAGAGACAATTGACAACATTGTTTCTAAAAATTTTAATGCCATTGAAGAAAATTTCGAGATTCGAAGAATGTTTAAAGAGATGTTTAAATATAGCGAAACCTCTCCAGTATATCAATTAAAAAAGTATTATCCAGAAGTGTATCAAAAAGTAGTGGGCTATCAAATTGAAATTTGCGAAGGCTGTTTTCGAGATAATATTTTAAAAGGAATTTCCGAAGGTTTGTACCGAGAACAAATTGATGTTGAAAATTATGTCAAGTTTTATTACACTCTAATTTTTAGCATTAGCGAAAATACAGCATTAGAAAAAGAAGCTAATAATTTAGAACACAAAGCATTAGAATATCATATTCGTGCTATGGCAACTTTAGCTGGAATAATAGAATTAGAAAAACAATTACAGATTATAAATAATTAAATTTAAAACAATGAAGATTAAAATAACAGTATTTCTGTTTCTTTTGAGTGCCATTCAAGTTTTCTCGCAAACAGAAGCTACAAGTTTTACGCTGAAACAAGCGATTGAACAAGCCCAAAAGAACAATTATAGCGTACTAAACGCTAACAGAGATTTAGAACTTGCCAAGCAAAAAAAATGGGAAACCACTACAATGGGATTGCCTCAATTAAATGGTTCTGTAAATTACCAAAACACATTTGAATTTACCAAGCAAGGAGCTGCAGCAAATGCTTTTAATCCTATGGCAAATCCAAATGAAATTATGTTATTGGCTTTTGGTACAAAACACGTAGCTATCGGAAATCTAACATTGAGTCAACTTATTTTTGATGGTTCGTATTTGGTAGGTTTACAATCGGCTAAAACGTATTTAAAAATTTCTGAAAACGCCAAAGAAAAAACGAATCAAGAAATTAAAGAAATTGTAATTAATTCTTACGGAAATGTGCTTTTAGCAGATGAAAGTATTTTAATTATCAATAAAAATAAGACCGTTTTAGAAAAAATTCTATCCGACACAAAAGAAATTTATAAAAACGGATTAATTGAAGAAGAAACTATTGAACAACTTCAAATTACATTAAATTCTGTAAACAACGCATTAGAAAACGTAACTAAACAAAGAGTTATTGCCTTAAATATGGTAAAATTATTGTTAGGAATTAATTTAGATGATGCCATCGTATTAACAGAAAAATTAAATAACTTAACTCAAAATAACATTGATTTACAATTATTAGCATCTGAATTTAATGTAAACGAAAATATCGATTATAAAATTGGTAAAAATGTAGAAGAAAGCAAACAACTTTTAGTTAAATTAGAAAAAAGTAAAGGTTTGCCATCGTTGGGCGCACAAGTTAACTTTGGATATAATGCCTTTTCAAATGAATTTTCATTTATGAACGCAACTCAAAAATGGAGTAATTTTTCAAATGTTGGCGTGGGATTAAATGTGCCAATTTTTAGTAGTGGCGGAAGAAATTCTCGTGTTCAACAAGCAAAAATTGATTTAGAAAAATCAAGAACCCAACTTACAGAAACAGAACAAAAATTAAAATTACAATATCAAAAAGCCAAAAGCGATTACGAATATAGTATTAATCAATACAATAACGCTCAGGCCAATTTAAAATTAGCAGAACGAATTGAAGCGAAACAACAAATAAAATTTAAAGAAGGTTTGTCGTCAAGTTTTGACTTTGCAGAAGCTCAAAAACAATTATATTCTGCCCAACAAGAAACATTACAAGCAATGCTTGAAATTATAAATAAAAAAGCAACTTTAGAAAAATTAGTTAACTAAAAATAAATGAACTTAGATATGAAAAAAGTAGTACTTATTGCCACCAGTTTATTACTTATAGCTTGTGGAGAAAAATCAACGGATGATTTAATTAAAGATAAAAATATCACCGAATTAAAAAATAGAAAAGCAACTATTCAGTCGGAATTAGAAAAAATAGATGCAGCATTACTTAAAGGTAATAAAGCACCAGAATCTGAAGCATTGGTATCGGTAGTAAAGGTTAAAGACACTGTTTTCAATCATTATTTAGAAATTCAAGGAAATGTAAATAC
>NZ_JAGNYF010000048.1 GCF_017985075.1 Flavobacterium sp. | reverse complement strand
CTTTTACCCGCACAAAAAAGCTCAAAACACTGTTTTGAGCTTTTTTTATTTAACACTTAACATATACGTTTCTAAAGCTTGCACTTCCGCTTCCGGCATAGCTTTTGTAATTTCGAGATTGGCTTTCATAATTTCATATTGCGAAGGATCAACAATAGGATCCGTTTCACCTTGTAAGAATAACGAAATACTTGCTTTTTTGTCTGTATATATTTTAGAAATATCTTTAATACTTGGTCCAACTATTTTTTGATCGACTTTATGACAAGTAGCACACATTCCTTTTCCTTCAAATATTTCTTTTCCAAACTGTTCAGGCTTTTGATTTACTAAAGTTTCTGCTTGATTAATAGGGTTTCCCATAGCATCGGTCTCTTTTTTCTCGCCACAGCTAATGATACTTATACCTATTGATAACGTAAGAAGTAATTTGAAATATACTTTCATAATTTATCTATTTTTTGTTTAGTAAAATCGCTGCTTCTTTCGCAAAATACGTCGAAATTAAACTAGCGCCGGCACGTTTGATGCACATCAATTGTTCCATCATAATTTTGTCGTGGTCGAGCCAACCTCTTTCTGATGCTGCTTTAATCATCGCATATTCGCCAGACACGTGAAAAACAGTTACAGGAACATTTACCGCGTTTTTTACTTCGCGAACAATATCTAAATACGCAATTCCTGGTTTCACCATCACCATATCAGCACCTTCTTCTACATCCCATAAGGCTTCTTTAATAGCTTCAATACGATTCGCATAATCCATTTGATAGGTTTTTTTGTCCTTTGGTACTTCTACATCGGCTTCTCTTGGCGCACTGTCTAACGCATCACGAAACGGACCATAAAACGCAGAAGCATATTTCGCCGAATAACTCATAATGCCTACATTCTCAAATCCTGAAGCATCTAAACCTTGACGCAAACGTAAAACGCGTCCGTCCATCATATCGCTTGGTGCTACAAAATCAGCTCCGGCTTGCGCGTGAGAAACGGCCATTTTTACTAAGGCGTCATTAGTTGCATCATTTGCCACATCGCCGTTTTCAATTATACCGTCGTGACCATAAATCGAATACGGGTCTAATGCCACATCGGGCATCACAATCATTTCAGGGCAAGCGGCTTTGATAGCACGAATAGCTTGTTGCATCAAACCGTTTGGATTCCACGCTTCTTTGCCTGTATTGTCTTTTAGATCTTCGCTTACTTTTACATAAATATTAACGGCACGAATCCCTAAATCGAATAATTCTTTAACTTCTTTCACCGTTAAATCTATCGAACGACGAAAAATTCCTGGCATCGACGGGATTTCGACTTGGATATTTTCTCCTTCTGCAATAAACATCGGAAACATAAAATCACTTGGACTTAATGTGGTTTCGCGAACTAAACTTCTAATGGATTCGTTAATTCTTAAACGACGTCCTCTTTGTAATGGAAACATACTATTTTAATTTTTTGAACCATTAAGGGATTAAGTTTATTAAGGGTTTGACTAAATTTTTCTTAATCTCTTAATGGTTTAATTTATACCCAATTTATAGGTTTTTCTAATACTTTTACTACTTTTTCTTCTTCGCTACCTACCACCGGATGATGGTCATAATGCCATTGAACGTGGGGAGGCAAACTCATCAAAATACTTTCTATTCGGCCATTGGTTTTTAAACCAAATAAGGTGCCTTTGTCGTGTACCAAATTAAATTCGACATAACGACCACGGCGTATTTCTTGCCAAGTTCTTTGTTCTGGTGTAAAAGGCAAGTCTTTTCTTTTTGCTACGATTGGTAAATACGCATCAAGGAATGAATTCCCAACTTCAGTAACAAAATTGTACCAATCTTCCATCGATTGTGCTTCGGTTGCTTTTAGATAGTCGAAGAATAAACCTCCAATTCCACGCGCTTCATTTCTATGTGCGTTCCAGAAGTAGTCGTCACATTGTTTTTTGTATTTCGGATAAAAATCAGGATTATGTTTGTCGCAAGCCGTTTTACACGTTTTATGAAAATGAATTGCATCTTCTTCAAACAAATAATAGGGCGTCAAATCTTGTCCGCCACCAAACCAACTGTTGATTACTTTCCGTGAGCCTGTACTGAGCTCTGTCGAAGTATCGTACATTTCAAAATAGCGCCAATTTGCGTGTACAGTTGGCGTCATAGGGTTTTTCGGATGAATGACTAAACTCAAACCACAAGCAAAAAAATCGGCTTCGCCTACGTTAAACATTTTTTGCATAGCTTCGGGTAATTTCCCGTGAACCGCTGAAATATTCACCCCGCCTTTTTCAAAAACAGCACCGTTTTCAATTACGCGTGTTCTTCCGCCACCGCCTTCTGGACGTTCCCAAATGTCTTCACGAAATTTGGCAACGCCATCAATAGTTTCTAATCCATTACAGATTTGATTTTGAAGGGTTTGTATGTAGGTGTAGAATTTATTTTTCATTTTTCTCATTATACATTTTTATTGAAATAATGACAACAAAAGTCAGAATTACAATATTTGGAAATACATATAGTGACAATTGTTCTAAACTTCCTTTACCAGATAGAATTCTTCTCGAAAGATTAGTCATTTCTTCATCAAAAAAGAGAAACATATTAAACCCTAAAAATCCCAATCCAAGTAAAATCAAATTCAATTTGTAATATTTTTTTTTCAGTCCTCGTAAAAGCGATATCAATCCTAAATAGCCACTAATACCTAAAAACATTTGAATTAAATAACTAATTTTTCCTGATAAAGCAGCGCCAAATATACCAGAGATCAAAATCATAATTAGCAAAAAGGTTGCTGGAATAATTCCTAACAAAATGAATAATATGTAATAAACTTTTCTCATTATTTTCCATACTCCTTTACGGCTTCGACAAACGCTTTTGCATGATCCACTGGAATGTTTGGTAAAATTCCGTGTCCTAAGTTGACGATGTAATTATCCTTGCCAAACTCGTCTATCATTTCGTGAACCATTTTTTTGATGGTTGGAATTGGAGATAATAAACGACTTGGGTCGAAATTTCCTTGTAAAGTGATTTTTCCACCTGATAAATAACGAGCGTTTCTTGGTGAACACGTCCAATCTACTCCTAAAGCAGACGCTTTTGTTTTTGCCATATCTCCTAATGCGAACCAACATCCTTTTCCGAAAATAATAACTGGAGTTATTTCTGCTAAAGCTTCAGTAATTTGATTGATATATTGAAATGAAAATTCTTGATAATCTACCGGAGACAACATACCGCCCCAAGAATCGAAAATCTGAATGGCATTACAACCTGCTTTTACTTTTTCTTTCAAATATAAAATTGTGGTGTCCGTAATTTTTTGTAATAAAACGTGTGCTGCAACTGGATTTGAAAAACAAAATCCTTTGGCAGTATCAAAACTTTTTGAGCCTTTTCCTTCTACGGCATAACAAAAAATTGTCCAAGGTGAACCTGCAAAACCAATTAATGGTACCTCATCGTTCAACATTTGTTTGGTCAATTTAATCGCATCAAAAACATACCCTAAGGATTCATTCACATCTGGAACAAACACTTTTTCTACATCTTGAGAAGTACGAATTGGATTTGGGATTATCGGTCCTAAATTGTCTTTTAATTCCACGTGAATTCCCATTGCTCTTGGTACGACCAAAATATCTGAAAACAAAATCGCTGCATCGGGTTTCACAATACGAATCGGTTGCACGGTGATTTCAGCTGCTAATTCAGGAGTTTCACAACGTGTAAAGAAATCGTATTTGTCACGCAAAGCTCTAAATTCAGGTAAATATCTTCCCGCTTGACGCATCATCCAAACCGGTGGGCGTTCAACTTTTTCGTTATTTAAGGCACGTAGGAATAAATCGTTTTTTATCATTTTGTTTGTATTAAACCTAACAGGTTTCGAAAACCTGTCAGGTTATATTATATGTAATATTCTATAACTTGTTCTATTACGTTTTCAACACTTGGTTGATACGCTGTTTTTATATTTTTAATTTTAGTTTCAGACAATACGGCTCTTAAAGCGTCTGCTGTTGTATTTCCTATACAAAACAATTTTTCGTTGCTAAGTGTGTTCTTTTTCAAATAACTGGTTACTGCAGATGGGCTGAAAAACAAAATCCCGTCTACTTTATCTGAAATTTTATGAGGTGTTAAGGTTGTATCGTACACTTTAATTTCATTGAACTTAATTTCGTTTTCAGTTAACATTTCTGGTAACGTATCTTTACGAAGATTGCCGCTAAAAAAAGTAAAACTTTCATCGGAGTAAACTAACGTAATAATTTCCGCTAAATCTTCTGCATAACCTGTATACGCTTCTACTGTAAAACCATTTTCGTTTAATAATTCTTTGGTTTTTAATCCTACACAAAATACGTTTTTTTGCTTTAATTCATCAATTTTTGGATGTTGTAAAATACTTAAAACGGCATTTTGACTCGTGAAAATTAAGTTTTTGTTCAGATTTTTGATTTCGAAAGAAGCGTTTTCTGTTTTAATAAAATCTGCTTCAATTACTTGAATAGTTGCTTTAACTAATTCTTGTTTTTGAATTGGTGAAAGTGTTTTGGTAGAAAGTATTGTGGTTTGATTTGTCATAATTATTTTAAATTTTCTTTAATTTCTGACATCAATTGAATACCACCATTACTCAAAATTTCTTGAGCGGTATGAAATCCTAATTTTTTCCATTCAGAAACAGCTACGGTTTTTGTAACTTCTAATTTTTGTTTTCCGTCTATTGATAATAAAACACCTGTAAAATCAATCACATCTTCTTTCTCATTATACGTAGCGATTGCTCCAATTGGTGCTGTACAACCTCCTTCTAACGTTCTAAGAAATTGACGTTCTATATAGGTACAAATTTCGGTTTCAATATGATTTAATTGCGAAACGGCATCTAAAGAAAAGAAATCATCTGCATTACACACCACAACCATAGCGCCTTGAGCAGGTGCTGGAATCATCCAATCTAAAACAATTGCTTTTTCTGGTTTTAAGTTGATGCGTTCTAAGCCGGCTTCTGCAAAAATAGCACCGCCCCAATTTGAATCAGCTACTTTTTGCAAGCGTGTATTTACATTACCACGAATATCTTCTATAGTATGCGTTGGATATTTGTGTAACCAACTTGCTTTTCTTCGTAAACTACTGCTTGCAATGGTGCTATTTTCTTCGGTTAAAAAATCTAAATTTTCTTTATAAACCAAAATATCAAATGCTGAAGCTCTTTCTAAAACAGCGCCTTGTACAATTCCGTTAGGCAATAATGTTGGTACATCTTTCATAGAATGTACTGCAATGTCAATTTTGCCTTGAATCATCGCTACATCTAAGGTTTTTGTAAAAATTCCCGTAATTCCTAATTCGTATAAAGGTTTGTCTAAAACAATGTCTCCATCGGATTTTACTGCGATAATTTCCGTTTTGTAGCCCAAATCGTTCAACTGTTTTTCAACTGTTTTAGCTTGCCAAAGTGCGAGTTCGCTATCGCGGGTTCCTATTCGTATGGTTTTACTCACTATTTTATATTTTAAAACATTAAGAAATTAAGTATCATTTAGTTTTTAATCGTCAAGTCTTGAAAAATATTCATTAACAAATGGTTTCAAAGATTTTGTAATATTTGTTGTGTAGAAATTTATCAGCAATCCTTGAGGTTTTTCTAATAATTTCATATAAGTTAAAAGTTGTGCTTCGTGAATGGGCAAAATACTTTCAACTGTTTTTAATTCTATAATTACTGTATCGTTTACCAATAAATCTATTCTTAATGTTGATTCAAGTTCCAAATCATCATATTCAATTTTAACAACAACTTGTTGTTTTACATTATAGCCATTCCTTTCTAACTCAAACTTTAAGCATTGCTCATAAACACTTTCAAGTAACCCTGGACCAAGTTTTTTATGAACTTTTATTGCAAATCCAGTAATTTCGAAAGATAATTTGGTTACTTCTTTTTTTGTCATATTCATTTTGCTAAATGCAACTTAATTTCTTAATGTTTCAAAAACAAATATACTATTTTTGGTTTTCTATTTGAAAAACTTTATTAATCCACTCTACACTTTCATCTACAACCGTGTTGTCATCTTTTAAGTGATTAGCAAAATGACTGGTTATTTTTTGAATTAATTTTGCGGTAACAATTTCGGTATATTCTTCATTGAAATCGGCATTTTTCTTTTTTAAATGATTGATTTCAGATTCTTTAATGGCGTTTAATTTGGCTTTTAAAGCGTGAATGGTTGGTGCGTATTTTCTACCTTTTGACCAAGTTAAAAATTCAGTTAACACTTCCGTAATAATTTCTTCGGCAGCTGGTATATGTAGTTTTCTATTTTCTAAAGTTTCATCGGTAATTTCCGACAAATGATCCATATGCACTAAAGTAACCAAAGGGTTGTGCTTTACGTTTTCGTTGACATTTTTAGGTATAGATAAATCTAAAATCAATAATGGTTTTTTCAGATTTAAAATATCTAAATCTACTGTAGGATTCTGAGCGCCAGTGGCTACAACAACCACATCTGCTTTTTGTAATTCTATTTGTAAATCAGAATAATCTTTAACAACAAGGTTTAGTTTTTTGGCTAATTTTTCTGCCTTATCCTTGGTTCTATTAATCAGCGTAATTTGGTCGTGTTTAGAATGTTTAACCAAATTCTCACAAGTATTTCTTCCAATTTTACCGGTTCCGAAAAGTAAAATATTCTTATTGGAAATGGCTTCTACATTCTTAAAAATATATTGAACTGCTGCAAAAGATACGGAAGTTGCGCCACTTGAAATTTCAGTTTCATTTTTAACTTTCTTACTCGCTTGAATAACCGAATTTACCAAACGTTCTAAATACGCATTTGCTAAATTGTGTTTTTTACTTTCTACAAAAGCATTTTTAAGTTGAGCAATGATTTCAAAATCGCCTAAAATTTGACTATCCAGACCCGTTCCCACTCTAAACATATGGTTTAAGGCTTCCTTTTGTTTGTACACATAAGCGTATTTTTGAAACTCTTCAACCGTTCCCAAACTGTTTTCGCACAATAAATGAATCAATTGAAATGGATGCTGTGCAAAACCGTAAATTTCAGTTCTGTTGCAAGTGGAAGTAACAATCAAACTTTCAATCCCGTTAGTTTTCGCCTGTTCCAATAGGTTGGTTTTGGCAGTAGCTTCTAAACTAAATTTACCTCTAATTTCGGCATCCGCTTTTTTGTAGCTTAGTCCGATAGCGTAGAAAGTAGTTTGTTTTGCAGGTGAATGATTGTCCATAAATTGCTTTATCTCTTAAAGATGCACAAAATTATTGTTTCCATCTGTACAAAAACAACGCTGAAAGTACTTTTTATATCGGAATACGATTTTTTTAAATAAATTGTACTTATTTTGATATAAACTACTAACTTTGTAACAAATTCAGTACCAAACAACTGCTTTGTTTAGATTAATTATAAATAACAAGCTTGTTTTTGGTTAAACAATTCATAAAAAAATAACGCTATGAGTTCATTTGAAGAAATTAAAATTGATACCGATTTTACTTTATTACGATTTCAAAACGATTCTGAAAGCACAGAAACGTTAGAAAAACAAGTTGGTTCTGGTTTAATTCAATTCCATTTTAATGTAAAAGGGAAAGGAAAATTTATTTTTAACAACAATTCGTACGTTTTAGATTTAAATGAAGAAAAAGCGCTTTTACTATACAATCCACAAAAAGAATTGCCGCTTCATTTAGAAATTGCTCCGAAAAGTTGGATCATTTCTATTTTAATTTCGATAAAAAAATTTCACACTTTATTTTCATCAGATTCAGAAATGATTCCGTTTTTGAGCAAAGACAATTTAGAGAAAAAATATTATACCGAAGAAAGCATCAGCCCTTCTATGGCAATTGTGTTGAATCAAATATTTCATTACAACCAAAATTCGTCAATTAAAACTTTGTATTTAAAAGGAAAAAGTTACGAATTATTGAGTTTGTTTTTCAATACCAATGAAGATCCAAATGCAGAACATTGTCCTTTTTTATCAGACGAAGAAAATGTACTAAAAATTAAAAAAGCGAAAGAAATCATCATTAAAAATATGGCAGAACCGCCCGGCTTACAAGAATTAGCTGATGAAGTTGGAATTTCATTAAAAAAATTAAAAGCAGGTTTTAAAGAAATTTATGGCGATACAGTTTTTAATTTTTTATTCGATTATAAAATGGAATTTGCACGAAAACTTTTGGATACCGGTTCGTATAATGTAAATGAAGTGGGATTGAAAATTGGCTACAGCACCTCAAGTCACTTTATTGCTGCATTTAAAAAGAAATTTGGCACAACGCCAAAAAAATACCTATTAAACTTAAACGTTAATTTATAAAATTACAATACAATGAAAGGAGTATTATTAGTAAATCTTGGTTCGCCAGAAAGCCCTACTGCTAAAGACGTAAAACCATATTTAGATGAATTTTTAATGGACAAATACGTAATTGACGTTCCGTTTTTATTACGTGCTTTATTGGTGAGAGGAATTATTTTACAAACACGACCAAAAAAATCGGCTGAAGCGTATGCAAGAATTTGGACTGATGAAGGTTCGCCATTAATTGTAATTTCTAAAAAAATGCACGAAAAAGTAAAAGGGTTGGTTGATATTCCGGTTGCTTTAGCTATGCGTTATGGAACCATTACTATATTAAAAGGATTGCAAGAATTACACGACAAAGGCGTAACAGAAGTGATGCTTTTTCCTTTGTATCCGCAACACGCTATGGCTTCAACCACTACTATTTTGGTATTAGCAGAAGAACTTCGCGCCAAGCATTTTCCAAATATGAAATTTGCTACGGTTCCTGCGTTTTATAACAAACCTGGGTACATTGAAGCATTATCCAATTCGATAAAAAAGCATTTGGAAGGTTTTGACTACGATCATTTATTGTTTTCATATCACGGAATTCCGAAACGTCATATTCGTAAAACCGACATTACCAAATCGCATTGTAAAATTGATGGTTCTTGTTGCAATACGCCTTCACCTGCACACGAATTTTGTTACAGACATCAATGTTATGAAACTACAAAACAAGTAGTGAAAGCATTGGGCATTCCAGAAGGAAAATACAGCCAAACGTTTCAATCGCGTTTAGCAGGAGATAAATGGTTAACGCCTTACACCGATGTTGAAGTGAATAAAATGCCCGAAAAAGGAATTAAAAAATTAGCCGTTGTAACGCCAGCTTTTGTTGCCGATTGTTTAGAAACATTGGAGGAAATTGCTATGGAAGCCAACGAACAATTTTTACATCACGGTGGTGAAGAATTTATGGCCATTCCGTGTATGAATGACGAAGATGAATGGTGTGCTGTGGTTGCGAATTGGATTGAAGAATTTAAAAATAGTAATTAGCAAATAGCGATTAGTAAATAGTTTATTTTATGTACGAATACCTAAAATCCTTACACTTAATTTTTGTAATCACTTGGTTTGCTGGGTTGTTTTACATTGTTCGTCTGTTTGTATATCAAATTGAAGCAAACGAAATGCCTTCGCCAGAAAAAGAAATATTGCAAAAACAGTATAAGATAATGACGTATCGTTTGTGGTACATAATTACTTGGCCAAGTGCCGTTTTAGCCACTATTTTTGCTTTGTCGTTGTTGCATTTAAATCCTGCTTTTTTGGAAATGCCTTGGATGCAAGTGAAGTTAGGATTTGTGGTTTTATTATTTATCTATCATTTTAAATGTCAAAAAATATATACCGAATTACAAAATGATACCATAAAATACACCTCAAATTTTATGCGATTATGGAACGAAGGCGCGACCATAATTTTGTTTGCTGTAGTTTTTTTAGTAATTTTAAAAAATGCAATCAACTGGATTTATGGTGTAATTGGAATTATTTTATTTTCAGTAATTATAATGCTTGGTTTTAAATTCTATAAAAGAATAAGAGATAAAAAAAGTGATTAAATTTTTAAAAATACATACACTTTCGTTACGACGAAGAATATTTTTGTCGATGTTGTTTTTAACAACGTTTTCAACGATATTAATTACAGTTGTTTCGTTAATTCACTTCAGATATGAAGCTAAAGAATACCACGAAGAACGTTTGTCTCGAAAAGAAAATGCAATAAAAGAACATATAGAATATATTTTACAAACTTCAAAATTCCCGCTTACAACCAAAAATATACCAAGTATATTTAAGGGTAGAATTCATGAATTATCAGATATTCATAGTCTGGAAGTTAATTTTTTTGATTTAAACGGAAAATTGCTATTATCATCTAAATCTTATATTAAGAATAAAAAGAAACCGAAAATTAATGCCGAAATTCTTAAAAGCTTAAAAAATTCTACTGAAAAACGAATTGTAATTACAAAAGTTAAAGAAAACGAAACTTACATAAAATCGTCTTACAGTTATATTAAAGATGCCGGTTTTAAAAATCTAGCGATTTTAAATATTCCGTATGAAGAAAATAGTGATTTTTATAATCAAGAAGCGGAAAATTTCCTATCCCGATACGCCCAAGTTTTTGGAATAATGTTTATTATTTCTATATTAATTTCTTATTTATTATCTAGTAATATTACCAAATCGATTTCTCAAATTTCAGAAAAACTAGGCATTACACAATTAAATGAACGCAATCAAAAACTAAAACTGCAGCCAGGTAATCAAGAAATTAATGCGCTAATTTTAGCTTATAATAATATGGTTGACACCTTAGAGGAAAGCGCACAAAAATTAGCACAAAGCGAACGTGAACACGCTTGGCGTGAAATGGCAAAACAAGTGGCTCACGAGATTAAAAACCCACTGACTCCAATGCGTTTAACTATTCAAAGTTTTCAAAGAAAATTTGATATAAACGACCCAGAAATAAGTCAAAAACTTGAAGATTTTTCTGAAACCCTTATTCAGCAAATTGATACAATGAGCACTGTAGCAAGTGCGTTTTCAAATTTTGCCAATATGCCCACACAACAAAACGAACGCTTAAATATTGTACAGGTTTGCAAAACGGCTTTAGAAATTTTTAATGAAGATTATGTTAATTTTATAAGTTCGGAAAAAGAAATTTACACATCTTTTGATAGAACACAATTGACAAGAATTGTAACTAATTTAGTAAAAAACGCCATTCAATCTATACCTGAAAATCAAGAAATAAAATCGGTGGTGGTGGAAATTTTAAAAGAAGATGCTAATTTTATTTTGAAGGTTTCGGATAACGGAATTGGAATTTCGTCTGAAAACCAAGCGTATATTTTCGAACCAAAATTCACAACAAAAAATTCTGGTATGGGATTAGGCTTGGCCATTATTAAAAAAATTATCGAAAATTATAACGGAAGTATTACTTTCGAATCAGAAGAAGAAAAAGGAACACTTTTTACAGTAAAATTACCTATAAAAATATAAAAAATGGAAACTATTTTAATTGAAAAACAAGACAATTTTGCGATTGTTACGATTAACAGACCTACAAAATTAAATGCTTTAAACAAAGCCACAATTGAAGAATTACATACTGCTTTTAACGATTTAAATAACGATAGCAGTACGAAAGTAATTATATTAACTGGAAGTGGTGAAAAAGCATTTGTAGCTGGAGCAGATATTGCTGAATTTGCTCATTTTTCTGCTTCTGAAGGAGAACAATTGGCCGCAAAAGGACAAGAATTATTATTTGATTTTGTTCAAAATTTACAAACTCCAGTTATAGCTGCGGTAAACGGATTTGCTTTAGGTGGCGGATTAGAATTAGCCATGAGTTGTCATTTCAGAATTGCCTCTTCGAATGCTAAAATGGGATTGCCAGAAGTAACTTTAGGCGTTATTCCAGGATATGGTGGTACACAAAGATTGACTCAATTAATCGGGAAAGGTAGAGCAATGGAATTGATTATGACCGCTAATATGATTGATGCTGAAACTGCAAAATCGTATGGTTTAGTAAATCACGTAGTACCACAAGAAGAATTATTAGACTTAGCAAAATCTTTGGCTACAAAAATCAGTCAAAATTCTAGTGTGGCCATTGCAAAAGCTATTGAATCTATAAATGCGAACTTTGAAGATGGTGTAAACGGATTTCATGTTGAAATAAAAAACTTTGGTGCAAGTTTTGCTACGGAAGATTTTAAAGAAGGTACAACGGCATTTTTAGAAAAAAGAAAAGCTGTTTTTGTAGGAAAATAAAAACAAATCTAAATTTATTTTAATAAAAAAATCCCGAGCAATGCTCGGGATTTTTACTTGTATAGAAAATTGAATTATTTTTTCTTTTTTCCACCTTTTTCTGCTTTTGCAGCTTCTTGAGCAGCTTTCATAGCAGCACGAGAAATTCTTACTTGACAAACAACTGTATTGTCTGGGTGTAAAATTTTGTATCCCGTAGTAGCTAATTTAGTAACATATAATTTGTTACCCATTTCTAATTCAGAAATGTTTGCTTCTACGAAATCTGGTAAATTTGCAGGTAAAGCTCTTACTTTAAGTTTACGTTGATTTAAACGTAAAACTCCTCCTAATAAAACCCCTGGAGATGTTCCAGTAACTTTAACAGGTACTTCCATAGTAATTTCTTTTGCTGCATCTAGATTATAGAAATCTACGTGTAAAATTTTGTCAGAAACTGGGTGAAATTGAATATCTTGTAAGATACCTTCAAATTTCTTTCCGCCTTCTAATTCAATTACTACAGTGTGCGCTTCTGGAGTGTAAACTAAACCTTTAAATGCTCTTTCTTCAGCACTAAAATGTACTGGATTTTCCCCTCCGTAAATAACGCAAGGAACCATTCCAGCATTACGTAAGGCTTTAGTAGCTACTTTGCCCACGCTTTCTCTTTGTGATCCTTTGATCGTAATTGATTTCATTTGAAATAAATTAAAATTAATAAAAAATAATTGGTTAGTAGTTTAAAGGAATGAACATCTTCAAACCGACTAACTTTACATTAAAAACTTCCCACTTATGGAAGTATTGTTCTGAACCATGTGCATTACTTCTGCAAATAATGGAGCACAGCTCACCACTTTTATTTTCTTAGATTCTTTCTTTAACGGAATAGAATCTGTAACGATTAACTCTTCTAATTTTGAGTTTTCAATTTTTTCGTACGCCTCACCAGATAAAATGGCGTGTGTACAAATGGCTCTTACACTCAAAGCACCTTTTTCAATCATAACATCGGCAGCTTTTGCTAATGTTCCACCCGTATCAATCATGTCGTCAACTAAAATAACATGTCTTCCTCTTACTTCTCCAATCAATTCCATCGTATCAATAACGTTGGCCACTTTTCTTTGTTTGTAACAAATTACCACGTCTGATGCTAAAAATTTAGAATACGCATATGCTCTTTTAGAACCACCCATATCAGGTGATGCGATAGTTAAATTTTCTAATCCTAAACTTCTTACATAAGGTAAAAAGATAGTGGAAGCAAACAGGTGATCTACTGGTTTTTCAAAGAATCCCTGAATTTGATCTGCATGTAAATCCATGGTCATAATTCGGGTAGCTCCTGCTGATTCTAATAATTTTGCCACCAATTTTGCCCCAATCGGCACTCTTGGTTTATCTTTTCTGTCTTGTCTTGCCCATCCAAAATAAGGAATTACAGCTGTTATATGTCTGGCAGAGGCTCTTTTAGCCGCATCAATCATTAACAACAATTCCATTAAATTATCTGCACTCGGAAATGTGGAACACACTAAAAACACACGAAGACCTCTAATAGATTCTTCAAAAGATGGTTGAAATTCACCATCACTGTATTTTGAGAATGTTACTTTACCTAGCGGCACACCATATTTACTGGCGATTTCTTCTGCTAGATACACACTTTGAGAACACGCAAATATTTTTGCTTCAGGCTCTTTGTATGACATTTTAATTAGTTGTTTAGTAGTTAGTTAGTTGTTGTGTTGTGTAATTTGGGTGCAAAGTTAGTAATTAAATTGAACTCTGAAAGTAAAATTTTAAGTATTTTTATAATGAAATTAGAAACTTTAGTTATATTTGCACTCACTTTAAAAAGCCACAAAGCAAATGTTCATTTGTTTTTTGCTTTTCAATGCCCGGATGGCGGAATTGGTAGACGCGCACGACTCAAACTCGTGTTCCTTGGAGTGTGGGTTCGATTCCCACTCCGGGTACT
>NZ_JAGNYF010000047.1 GCF_017985075.1 Flavobacterium sp. | reverse complement strand
CTGCAACAAATCCACCACTACCTGCAACACCAATTTTATTACCAAATACGTTATATAAATTTCAGGTACGTTCCGTTTGTACTAGTGGTTTTCCAAGTGATTGGTTTGGACCAAGAAGTTTTCAAACAGCATCTTTTGGAGATACCTGTGCAGGACCAATTGTAGTTGGAGCATTACCTTACCAAACAATAGATAACACGGCCAATTATGTAGATTTATTTGATACCGCACAGCCTCTAGCTTGTAGTAGTTCTGCTACCAATTATATGGCAGGTAATGATGTGTTTTATTCTTACACTGCAACATTTACAGGTAATATTGCAATTTCTTTATCACCTACAAACGTAAGTTCAAGTATACATGTTTACAGTGCTTGTCCAGGGACACCAGGAGCTACTTGTTTAGCAGGTGCTGCAAACACTAATGCAACACCAAGAAACATTAATCCTTTAGCTGTTGTAGCAGGAACAACGTACTATATTATAGTATCATCAAGTGCGGCACAGCAAACAGTCGGATATACCTTAACGATTCAACAAGTTTTTTGTAACCAACCCACTGGTTTAACAGCGACTAGTATCACATCTACTTCGGCTAATTTAGAATGGGCAGCAGCAACAGGTATTACTACATGGCAATATTCATTTGGAGCAGCACCATACGGATTACCTACGGGGACAAGTCAACTAGTAATAACTCCTTCAAACACTACAAATTCATTTACAGGAGTTCCAGGTATTGTATATGAATATTATGTAAGAGCACAATGTAGTGATGGTAATTATAGTATTTGGGCAGGTCCATTTTCTTTCACGTTACCACAAGTAGCCACGCCATTAAACTTTACAGATGGATTAGAAACATTGACAGGTTGGACATTAACTAGTTTAAACCAATCTAATAAATGGGCAGTAGGTTCAGCAGTGAATAATGGCGGAACAAAATCGCTTTACATTACAGATACTAATGGCGCAACCAATACGTATAATAATACGGCTGCATCAGTAGTTCAAGCGTATAAAGATTTTGTAATTCCAGCAGGAGCTACACAATTGGATTTTACATTTGATTGGAGATCTGTTGGTGAAGTACAAGATTACATTCGTGTTTGGACAGTTCCTACGACATTCACACCAACAGCAGGAACACAAATTACCGCTGTGGCGAATAATAGAATAAAAATAGGACCTGATTTCACATCAATTCCGAACTTTACTACACAAAATTACACGTTAAATGCTACACCTTATGCAGGTGGAAATATGCGTGTTGTTTTTGAATGGAGAAATAATAACACAGTTGGAAATCAACCACCAGCTGCAATTGATAATATAAAATTAGATTATGTTGCATGTCCTAAACCATTAACTGCAACTGTTTCTAATATCAATTATAACAATGCTCAAGTAAACTGGGCAAATGGTGCTACAGAAACGCAATGGGAAGTTTTAGTTGTACCAGCAGGTGCTGCTGCTCCAACTGCAACTTCAGTTGGAGTTCTTGCATCAACAAATCCATTTGTAGTGTCTGGATTAACTTCTGTAACTTGTTATGATGTATATGTAAGAGCAGTTTGTTCTTCTACATCTGTAAGTTTATGGTCGCCAGCTGCCAATTTCTGTACAACTCCACATTTTTGTGCAGGAGATCATTTTTATGATATTGGTGGTTCTACAGGAGATTATACAAACAGTCAAACAAATGTTCTTACAACCGTATGTCCTGATAATGCAGGAGACGTTGTAACAGTATTATTTAATTCATTTAATTTAGCTGCAGGGGATAACTTAGTAATTAGAAATGGAAATTTAATAACATCTCCAATTCTTGGTACGTATACAGGTACTACTTTACCACCATCATTTACTGCAACTACTGCTAGTGGATGTTTATCTTTCGTATTTACTTCTAATGCTACTGGAGTTGCTGCAGGATGGGATGCTACAATATTTTGTACGCCACCAATTACTTGCCCAAAACCAATAACATTAACAGCTACTAGTATTGGAACAACATCAGTACAATTAGGTTGGACTGAAGCTGGAACAGCTACACAATGGGAAATACTTGTTTTACCACTTGGATCACCAGTTCCTAATCCAGGAACACCGGGAACATTTGTTACTACAAATCCATTTGTTTGGGGTTCATTAACACCAGGTACTGCTTATACTTTCTTTGTAAGAGCAAAATGTTCTGGTACGGATTATAGTTTTTATTCAAACGGACTTAATTTTTCTACTAAACCTTTAAATGATGAATGTGCTACAGCCTTAACAGTACCTGTAAATTCAGATATGAACTGTACGTTAGTAACACCAGGAACAATAACTGGAGCAACAAATTCAGGTTTGCCTGCTTCAACTTGTGGCGGAACAGCTGATGATGATACTTGGTTTACGTTTACAGCAACTTCAATTGCTCATATTATTAATTTTAATAATATTGTTGGTACAACAACAGATTTAAGCCATGCGGTATATTCTGGTACATGCGGTGCATTAACGTTATTATATTGTGATGTAAATAATTTTAGTTTTAATAATACTTTTGTCCCTGGACAAACCTATTATATAAGAGTTTGGTCAGCTTTAACTACTCCAAATCAAACTGCTAGTTTTAATGTTTGTATAAACAAAGTTGGTCCTCCAATTCTTGCTGAAAATTCATCTACAACTGCTGCACCTACTACTTACACGGTACAACAGTTAGTAACAGATGTTTTAGTAACATCTCCTTGTGGAATTGTATCAAATATTACGTATTCTACAGGTACTAATTTTGGACAACCTCAAAATGGTATTGGATATTTCAATAAAAATGGCTCATCATTTGGTTTAAATGAAGGAATTATTTTAGCAACTCGTTCTGCAAATACTTGTGATGGACCTAACGATGCAACATCTGAAGGGACTGGAACATGGGCAGGAGACGCTCAATTACTTGCTTATATGCAATCGGTTGGACAATCTGTAACTAGTTATAATAACTCTTCAAAAATAGAATTTGATTTTGTGCCAATTGCTGATCAAGTTAAATTTGATTTCATTTTTGCTTCTGACGAATACGGAACGTTTCAATGTGATTATTCTGATGCATTTGCATTTTTCTTAACGAATTTAGCTACCAATACAACTACAAATTTAGCAGTTATTCCTGGAGTTACACCTCCAACTCCTATTGCAGTAACTACGATTAGAAAAAATGATTACAATTCAAGTTGTGCTTCTGCAAACCCTACTTATTTTGATAAATTTTACGGAACTGGATTTCCACAAAATGGTTTGCCTGATGTTATAGCACCAACTAATTTTAAAGGATATACAGTGCCTATGTCTGCTGTTGGAACAGTAATTCCTGGACAAACATATCATATGAAATTTGTAGTAGGTGATAGAAATGACTCTTCATTTGACAGTGCTGTTTTCTTAAGTAAATTTGACATTGGTAATGTAGATTTAGGTGCAGATTTAACAGTTAATGGTAATAGTGCTTTATGTGCTGGACAATCTTATACTATTAATAGTGGTTTAACCGCCCCACCATATGGTTTCACATGGTACTTTAAATCGCCAACTTCATCAACATTTGTTGAAATAGTTGGTCAAACAGGTGCTTCATTAAATGTTACCGTACCAGGTGAATATAAATTAGTAGCACAATATGTAGGCTCTGCTTGTGTAGGAGAAGATACAATTGTAGTAGAATTTTATCCTGATTTAATTTTAATTACGCCTGAACCTAATGATTTATCAATTTGTTCAACAACACCAGTGTTTGATTTAACTCAAAACACACCTGTTGTTACGGCTAATTTTTCAAATCCGGCAGCATATCAAGTGACTTATTATTTAACAGAAGCTGATGCAATTGCAGCGTCAAATTCAATTATAAACCCAAGTGCTTATGTGAATGTAACTAATCCTCAAACTATTTGGGTTAGAATTTATAGTACATTAACATTTTGTTCAGGAATCAAGAATTTTGACATTACTGTCCTAGCTCCACCAACAGCCGATATTACTTACAATAGTACACCATATTGTTTTAATCAAGGAACTGCTACCGTAACAAACAATGGTTCAACAGGAGGTACGTATTCTATTGTTGGAAATCCTGCTAATATATCTGTTACTAGTTCTGGTACTGTGTCTTGGACAAATCAGATTACTCCTGGTACATATACCATATATTATGAATTAGGTTCTGGTGCTTGTTCATCTAATGATTCATATACTATTACAATTGCTCCACCTATTACGGCATCTTTTACATCTAGTAATACCACAATTTGTGATGGAGATACTACAACAATTTCAGTATCAGGTCCTGCTGGAGCTACATTAACGTATAGTGATGGTAGTTCAAATCAAACAGTTGTTTTAAATTCTTCGGGAACAGGAACAATTACCCATACAGGCGGAACTAGAACCTATACATTAGTAAGTGTAACTTCAGGTGCATGTACTCAAACACTAACTGGATCAGTAGTTATTACTGTAAGCACTTTTTCTTTTAATATTATTGGAGGTTGTGAAGGAAATCAATTTGTAATTAAAACAGACATCACAAACACTCAAAACTATAGTTTTGAATGGACTAACAGTTCTAATATTGTTGTAGGAACGTCTAGTACATTAGCTATAGCTACTCCAGGAAATTATTCTTGTGCGGTTACTAATTTATCTGGATTAACTTGTACAATAGAAGTTTCTAAATTATTTGATAATATTTTCTGCCAAATCCAGAAGGGTATTTCACCGAACGGTGACGGCTTGAATGACTTTTTAGAGTTGGTTGCTAAGAAGGTTGAGATTTTTAACCGCTATGGTAAGGAGGTTTATTCTAAGGAGAACTACAACAATGATTGGCATGGTCAATTCATGGGAGGTGGTTTGATGCCGGATGGTACGTATTACTATGTTATAGAGTTAGTATCTGGCGAGAAGAAAACAGGATGGATTTATATAAATAGAGAACAAAAATAAATTATATTACTACTCTTTTATTAAAAAAATAGGAGAGTAGTTTTTATAAAAAAAAACAGTGATATGAGAAAAATATATTTAGGTTTATTGTTGACCCTTGGGATGCTTTCAGAAGTATCTGCCCAACAAGATCCACATTACACGCAGTACATGTATAACATGAGTGTTATGAATCCTGCTTATGCTGGTAGTAAGGACAATTTATCGTTAGGTTTGTTGCATAGGGAGCAGTGGATAGAGTTAGAGGACGCACCAGTAACGAGCACTTTTTTCGGACACAGTCCAGTTGGAAAGAATGTAGGATTGGGATTATCTGTTATTTCAGATAAGTTAGGACCTGTAGAGGAGAATAACATTTATGGGGACTTTTCATACACCTTAAAATTAGGTGGTGAGCATAAATTAGCTTTGGGATTAAAAGCGGGATTAACCTTGCATAGTGTAGATTATTTAACAAAGATATCTCCTTCGTTACCGGATCCAAACGATGGTGCCTTTGGAGACAACACGAGCAATAGTTATTTTAACTTTGGTTCGGGAGCTTTTTATTATACGAACAAGTATTATTTAGGATTTTCTGTTCCAAACATGTTAAAAGCAACGCATTTGGATTATAAAGGAAGAAGTTATGGTAATGAGGCGAGTCATTATTTTTTAACAGGAGGTTATGTTTTTGATGTATCACAGAACGTAAAGTTCAAACCATTTTTCATGGCAAAATCTTCGTTTGAAGCGCCAGCTTCGTTAGACGTATCAACAAACTTTATGTTCAAAGACAAGTTTGAGATTGGTGCGACGTATAGAATAGAAGACAGTTTTGGTGCGATGGTAAATTATGCTGTTACACCGAGTTTAAAAATAGGCTACGCTTATGATCATATCGTATCGGATTTAAAAGTAACTACACCATCCTCTCACGAGATTATTTTGTTGTATAATGTTAACTTTAACAAAAAGGTATCACGTTCACCACGTTATTTTTAATCTATCCAAAAAAACAGACTACACATGAAAAATATATATATACTAGCAGGTGCTTTATTGCTTTCAACAGCAAGCATACAAGCACAGAACAAAGACACAAAGGAAGCCGACAATTTGTTTGATAGGTTAGAGTACGTAGATGCTGCTAAGGCCTACACCAAACTAGTTGAAAAGAACAAAGCGGACGGTTATGTTTACAAACAATTGGCGGACAGTTACTACAATGTATTTAATAGCCAGCAAGCGGTAGTATGGTATGCTAAAGCGGTAGAAAGCACACAAGACGCAGAAACGCATTTTAGATATGCTCAAATGCTAAAAGCAGAGGGCGATAATAGATTGGCAGCACAACAAATGGCAGCATTTGCCAAGATGCAACCGAGTGATGCTAGAGCCAAAGCCTTTACAAGCAATCCAGAATATACAAACCAATTAAAAAACCAAGCCAAACAATATGAGGTTTTAAAATCGGATGTAAGTAGCGATAAAACAGATTTTGGAGCCGTATTAAGCCAAAACAACGAACTGTACTTTACAAGCGCTAGAAACACCTCTAGAAAAGAAAACGGAATGGACGACCAGCCGTATTTAGATTTGTACAAAGCGATTAGAAATACAGATGGTACACTAAGCCAAGCTACAGCAGTAGAGGAATTAAACACCAAATGGCACGATGGTCCAGCGACCATTACCTCAGATGGTACTACCATGTATTACGGAAGTGAGAGTTTCAATGAAAGCGCATACCAAAAAAACAAAGAAAAACACTTAAAGTTCAGTCAAATATATTTGTATAAAGCTACTAAAATAGAAGGTGACAAATGGGGCAACGCAAAAGCATTACCAATTAATAGCAAAGACTACTCAGTAAGAAACCCAAGTATAAGTAAAGATGGAAAAACCTTATATTTTTCATCAAACATGCCTGGCGGTTTTGGAGGAGAAGACATTTGGAAAGTAAGCGTTGATGGAGATACCTATGGCACACCAGAAAACGCCGGAGCCAACATCAACACAGAAGGCAATGAGAGTTTTCCATCGATTCAAGATGATGGTATTTTATTCTTTTCTTCAAATGGAAAACAAGGATTTGGTGGTTACGATGTGTTTAAACAAAACACCAACACAAAGGAGCAAGCAGCGACTAACCTTGGCGCACCGGTAAACACCCAAAAAGATGATTTTTCGTTTTCATATAATTTAGATAAGAACGTAGGTTATTTTTCAAGTAATAGAGAAGGCAATGACGATATCTATCAAGCTATTGCGGTTTGTGGTGTGGATGCTACCGTAGTGGTTAAAGACGCAGAAACAGGTAAATTATTATCGGGAGCAAGCGTTACCTTTGTGGACCAAAAAGGGAAGAACAAAGGCAATCAAGAGTCAAACGACATGGGAGAAGCTAAGTTTGGTGTAGCCTGTGATGAAATCGCTAATTTTAATGCCACCAGAGCGGGTTACCAAAACGGAACAGCTACGATGGCAAAATCTAAAAATGGCGCACAAAACATCGTGATTAACTTAACACCAATCCAACCAATAATCACAGAAACAGAAGTTATTTTACAACCAATATACTTCGAATACAACCAATCTAACATCACAGCACAAGGCGCAGAGGAGTTAGACAAATTGGTAAAAGTAATGAATCAGTATCCAACTATGGTAATCGATGCGAAATCGCACACGGATAGCAGAGGATCGGATAGTTTTAACTTAAAACTTTCAGACAGAAGAGCCAAAGCTACAGTGCAATACATCGTATCGAAAGGCATTTCTAAAGAAAGAATCACAGGTACAGGTATGGGAGAAACCCAACCAAAAGCACCATGTACAGAATGCACAGAAGAACAACATGCACAAAACAGAAGAAGTGAATTCTTACTTATCAAAAAGTAAGTTAAGAAGACCACATATTAATAAAACAAAAATCGCCTCAATACTGAGGCGATTTTTTTGTATATTTAATTTTCGTTTTTATAATAATCGGAAGTGTAATATAATTTAACACTTGGATATTTTTGATTCGTCATTTGAATAGAAAATTCACTATCAGCTAAAAACACCAATTGCCCGTGTTTATCGTGTCCTAAAAACTTTTGTTTTACACGTTTAAATTCTTTAAATTCTTCGTTTTTTGGATCATCTGGAAGCACCCAACACGCTTTATATGCTGGAAAGTTTTCGTAAGTACATTTCGCGCCATATTCATGTTCTAAACGGTATTGAATTACCTCATATTGTAATGCACCAACGGTTCCAATTACCTTTCTGCCGTTCATTTCAATAGTGAATAATTGCGCTACACCTTCATCCATTAATTGATCCACACCTTTTTCTAATTGCTTTGCTTTTAAGGGATCGGCATTGTTAATATATCTAAAATGTTCTGGAGAAAAACTTGGAATTCCTTTAAAATTCATCATTTCACCTTCTGTAAGCGTATCGCCAATTTTAAAATTTCCAGTGTCGTGCAAACCTACAATATCACCTGGATAAGATATATCTACAATTTCTTTTTTCTCAGCAAAAAACGCATTTGGACTACTAAATTTCATATTTTTCCCTTGTCTAACATGAAGATAAGGTTTGTTTCTTTCAAAAGTTCCCGAAACAATTTTAATAAATGCCAATCTGTCGCGATGTTTAGGATCCATATTAGCATGAATTTTAAATACAAAACCGCTTAATTTTTTTTCATCAGGTTGTACCAATCTGGTATCCGATTCTTTAGCACGTGGCGTAGGAGCAATATTGATAAAACAATCTAATAATTCGCGAACTCCAAAATTATTTAACGCCGAACCAAAAAACACAGGTTGTAATTTTCCTGCTAAATAATCTTCTCTATTAAAAGCTGGATATACTTCTGTTATAAGTTCTAATTCTTCTCGAAGTTTTGTAGCAGGTTTTTCTCCAATAATTTTTTCTAATTCAGGACTTTGGATGTCTGAAAAAGCAATGGTTTCTTCAATATTTTTTCGGCTATCACCTTCAAATAAATTAATGTTTTTCTCCCATATATTATAAATACCTTGAAAATCGTATCCCATACCAATTGGAAAACTTAAAGGTGTAACGTGTAAACCTAGTTTTTGTTCCACTTCGTCCATTAAGTCAAACGCGTCTTTCCCTTCACGATCCAGTTTGTTAATGAAAACAATCATAGGAATGCTTCTCATTCTACATACTTCTACCAATTTTTCTGTTTGCTCTTCTACACCTTTTGCTACGTCAACCACAACAATAACGCTATCTACAGCAGTAAGTGTTCTGAATGTGTCTTCCGCAAAATCCTTGTGACCAGGCGTATCTAAAATATTTATTTTTTTCTCTTTGTAATTGAAAGCCAAAACGGAAGTAGAAACCGAAATTCCACGCTGACGTTCAATTTCCATGAAATCGGAAGTAGCACCTTTTTTTATTTTATTACTTTTTACAGCACCAGCTTCTTGAATTGCACCTCCAAACAACAACAGTTTTTCTGTTAATGTTGTTTTTCCAGCATCTGGATGCGAGATGATTCCAAAAGTTCTTCTACGGGCAATTTCTTTTTCGAAACTCATGAGTATTAATTTTTCGCAAAAATACTATTTTTAATACTATTTTTAATATTGATATGATTTTATTGTAATTTTGGATACTATTTTAATTATTTTTAAAATTACATCATTTAATATAATTAGCTTTTTTTATATTCGTTGTTTTAAATGATAATCTTAAATGCAAAATCAAAGTAACTTAATTATAGAAAATAATGTTCTTAATATAGAGCAAAAATTTGGTTATAAATTTAGTATGCCAAGTGATTATATTATATACTTTGAAAAGAAAAATAACATTGCTTTAAACAAATACATAAGGAATAATTATGATGAACTTAGAGATAAATTTTCTAAACTTAATTTCAACCTGATTTATGCTCCTTTATTAACTAATACAATAAATGATTTAGATAAAGTTGTAGAATACTTTTTACCACAATTAACTTATTATGAGATTCCCAAAAAAGTAAAAAATAAATATGGGGAGTTAATGTTTGTTAAAGAACTTAATAAAGGTATAGATGACTATGGAGCTGTATTTCCAGAAGAGGATTTTATACCAACATCCTATAATTATAATGATATACTTAAATTTATAGGATATAATGGTGATTTTAATTCAGGGTTTACACTTTTAAATAATGTCATTGGTGTTTCTGATACCTTTTATGTGAATAATAATAATGGTGATTTTAGTTCATTTTTTATAGAATTTGAAGATTACCTTGAAGAAATAAGTAATCTGGAGTATGATGCTATGATAGCTAACATACCTCCAATAGTAGATTTAACAGAAAAGCTTGATGAAGAAGCAGCTCAAATCGTTAATGATCTAAAAGAAAAATTAGCAGCTTTATCTGATTCAGGTCAATTATTATTTATTGTGCCCATTTTAAAAGACTTACTTGATAAACAAACTGAAAAAATTGATTTCAAAAGTATAAGCAAAATCACAATTGATAAGCAAAATAATATAGTACTTCCTTACTTCAAAAAAGAAGTAAAATTAAGCCATTTAACTAAATCTGTTTACTTTCTATTTTTGAAACATCCGGAAGGTATTAATTTAAAAGAACTTGCTAAATATAAAAAAGAACTTCTTACTATTTACGTTTCTGTTTCAAATCAATTAGATCATGATAAAATGATAAAAAGTATTGAAGATGTAGTTAATTTGGAAACAAAAGCCATTTACACGCATTTATCAAGAATTAAATCGGCTTTCTATAAAATAATGGATGCATCTCATGCCAATCATTATATTGTTTCAGGTAATGGCGAGAATAATAGAAAAGTTTTATTTAACACTAAAGCTGTTGATTGGTATCTTTATGACCCAACAGATGACTATGAGTTGTATTAATTTATACTTGCAAATTTGCAACTCTTTAGTTCTCCTGTAATTTTAAATTACATTTGACATATAAATTTTTCCAAGTCATACAATATCTCATTTTATAATGGAAGAAATCATTTTAAAACAATTTAATATTGGAGAAGAGTTTGCTTTGCATGAATTTAATTTAGAATATATAGAAAGTAAAAAGTATAAAAAAGGAATAGATTATGAGTATTACAAATATACAGGCAAAATAGATGAAAGTATACAAGAAATTATTTTAGCATATAACTGTGACATATTACAAAGTGTATTTGTAATACTTAAAAGTTAAATAGTTCAACTAAAGTTACGTCAAGTGATATGGCAACCTTTTCTAAAGTAGAAAGTGTAGGGTTTACTCTTCCAGCTTCTAATCTAGACATATTGCTCTTTTCAAAGTTGCATTTAGCAGCTAAATCTTGTTGAGACAATCCTTTCAACTCTCTGAGTTTTTGGATTTGTTTCCCAATTTTAACTTGAATAGAATGATTTAACATGATTTTTTTGAGTTGTATTATTTGATAACTCAAAATTTGTTCTATTTTTGTTTTAATCGGTTATCATTAATGATAACAAATTTATTTTAAGAATACGGGAATCCGTAAGTATATTAAATAGAAATAATTTAATTAGGAATTTAAAAATTAGAAAATTATGAACAATTTATATAGACTATTAACAAAGATTTTATTGATTACATTTATCTTTATTGTTTCAATTTTGCTTATGACATTAATAGGATTAAAAATAGTATTTGGATTAATATTTTTTTATCTAGCTGGTAAAATTTGGGCCTATAAGCCTCAAAATAACATAAAAATTGAAGCCAATCAAGAAGAGAAAATTATTGATTATTATAAGTTTTTCAATATATTAGAAAATTCAAATTCAGAAGATATTGAAACAGCTTACAAAAGAGAGTTGTTAAAATTAGTAGAGAATCTAACTTTAAATTTGTCATCAAAAAATGAAATAATGGAACAAATTGATGAGGGATACAAAATTTTAATAAATGAAGATTCAAAAGCTAGTTATAACAAAAAATTGTCAATGCAAAAACAAAAAGATGAAACTTATTTTGAGAAAGTCAGATTAGAGAAAATCCAAAACGAAAAGTTTTATTTTAAAAAAGAACTAATGGCTATGCTGAAATTCAATTAACAAATTCAATATTTCTTTGAAAGAAGTTTAAACTAAAATCAAATCATAAATTTTTAAAAAAATAGACAATGAAAAAAATAACTGTAACAATTTTATTTATTTTATTGAGTTTACAAGCTAATTCTCAAAACACTTTTTACATAGGTAGTAAACAATATCCAGCTACTGAAAAATGGCAGTTTGAATGTGATAGCGGTATTGATAGAAGCCCAAATATATTTATTGCTAAAGGAATAAATGAAGGATTATTTGTAATATCAACTGAAACTATTTTCCCTTATTATATAGCGGGAAACTTATTAATTTATCTTGAAGATGGCTCCATCATAACATGTTTAGATAAAAGAATAAGAGACGAGGTTAATGACACAAAAACATCAGTGTATAAACTAACAATGAATGAAGTAGCCAAATTAACAAACAGTAGAATTAATTCAGTAAGATTTAATTTATACTATAAACATTCAAATGAAAAACTATCATTTATAGCAAAAAATTACAAACATGATTATACTTATTTTCCAAGCGGTAGCCCAAATAAAAAAAATAAATTATATTATGAGACAGATATAGAAATTAAAGAAATTTTTCAAACACAATAATATGATGATTTATTGTTATCTATGCCAAATCTTGTTGAGACAATCCTTTCAACTCTCTGAGTTTTTGGATTTGTTTCCCAATTTTAACTTGAATAGAATGATTTAACATGATTTTTTTGAGTTGTATTATTTGATAACTCAAAATTTGTTCTATTTTTGTTTTAATCGGTTATCATTAATGATAACAATCAACTCTTCCGATATTTCTATTAAGTTAAATGAATTCTCAAAATTAAGGATAAAATTATTAAAGAATTCGGAAAACCAATTAAAGTTAAAAAAAACACTAATACTGGCGAAATTAATTCTTATTGGTTAGAACAGAAAGTTGAAATGGATTTATCTTCTCAATATCGTGGATACAATGAAGGAATTTTAAATTTACTAATTATATGCACATATAATAATAAAAAAATCAGATGGTTATTAAATTATATTTTAAAAAATTTATATTAAACTATTTTATGTGTTATAATTATACTTTCAGTATTATCTAATATTTAAACCAACATTATGAACAACATTTATGCAAAATTAGTGGGGTTCTTACCCTTTATCCTTATTGCTTTTTATATCATATTTAAAGAAGCAAAACTAAAATTCACCACCAAATCAGAAGCTCAAAAACAATACATTTGGGAAGCATGGTTTGTAAGTGGAGTCATCCTATTACTAGCTTGTATTTTTATAGGCACAGTTAGTGCAGAAACTATTTTCCCTTACCATAACTATGTAACTATTGCTTCTTTTCTTAATGTAGCAACATGCTTATATTACGGTAATAAAACTCCTAAATACTAAAGTTATGAAGAACATACACATATTATCAACATACAAGCCAAGTTGTGTTGTTTAATGATTACAGAAAAACATCATTCTTGCTATGCATAAAGTAAAAATTATAGATATTAAAAGCTGTGAAATCAAGCAAAAAATAGAAAAATTTGAAAACTTTTTGAAATATTTTGATGATAATCCCCATTTTTTTTTGGCTTTGGCTCACTTAAAACTAAAAATTCAAGATATTGATGGTGCATTATATTATTTGAATGAAGCTTGTAAAATTTTTCCAAAAGAGGAGTTAATTTACGATATAAGAGCTAAAGTACTGTATAAATTAAAAAATTATAATGGTGCTTTAATGAATCTCAATCAAGCTATAGAAATAAATCCTGAAAATGAATTGTACTATTCTAGAAGAGGGGATGCTTTATTTTCTCTTAATATTTATTCTAAAGCAATTGAGGACTATTCTAAAGCAATAGAAATTAATAACTCAAAAGATATTTATTTCTTTAACAGAGGATTAGCTAAAGGTTGTTTAAAAGATTATCATAATGCAATTATAGATTTTGAAAAAACACTAGAATTAAATCCACAAAAGAAAAAAGCAGAAAAAGTTATAGCATATCTAAAAAAACTAATCTAACACAAATAAATTTAATTTCAATCTAACAATACAAATACCGTACAAATTTAAAAAATAAAAATCCTTAAAAAACTATAAATTAGTTAATTAAGGATTTTTAAAGTACCCGGAGTGGGAATCGAACCCACACTCCAAGGAACACGAGTTTGAGTCGTGCGCGTCTACCAATTCCGCCATCCGGGCATTGAAAAGCAAAAAACAAATGAACATTTGCTTTGTGGCTTTTTA
>NZ_JAGNYF010000046.1 GCF_017985075.1 Flavobacterium sp. | reverse complement strand
GTATTTAATTTTCGGAAAGTAGCCAATTCAGATACTGAAAAATAACCGCTTCGAGCTAAAACACTATAAAATACTGGAGAAATGTGTCCGTTTGATAAAAAGAAAAGATCTTCATTAACGCCATTCATATCAAATCCTTCGTTTCTTTTCATTACGTTTTGATACAGGGTTACCAAGAACTCTGCACAGCCTAAAGAACCACCTGGATGACCTGAATTAACTGCATGAACCATTCTCAGAATATCTCTTCGAACTTGTTGTGTAAATTGTTCTAAATTAGAAATTTGTTGTGTCATTGTAAAAAGTTTTTTGCAAAAATAAATTTAATAATCTGTTTATACTAATGAGATTTTATTTTTTTATCAATAAGAATTCAACAATTTTTTGAATCACTTTTGAATCACCTAATATTTTTCTATGTCCTAATTGATTTGTAATTAGTAATTCTTTATCAGAAAGGTGTTCCGCTAAATGATAGGCTTCTGAAACCGGTATATCTTCATCATCAGTGTCATGAATAACTAAAACTGGAATTTTCACATCTTTAGCTGCTACGTATGCCGAAAAACTTTCCATTTCAAAATGGTATTTTTTCTCAAAATTATTTTTCATTAAAATAGCTACATCATTTGGTAAACCAATTTTTTCAATAAATGTATTCACAATATTAATGACGCTATTTCCACTGCCAATTACTACCGCTTTTTTTATTTGCAAGCCTTTTTTAACTGCATTTAAAATAGACATACCTCCTAAAGAATGTCCTACAGCAAATTCATAAGGACCATAGTGTTTTTCAACCTCTAAAATCGATTCGATAAACTCGAGCATTAATGTAGTTTTTGTACCTGATTTTCCGTGGGCAGGTGCATCAAAGCTAATTATAGAATACCCGTTTTCTAATAAGGCATCGGCAATTTTTACCAATTGAGTACCTCTGCCCGACCAGCCATGAACCAAAAGTATTTTTTTACTCGAATTTCCATAAGCATAGACCACAATTTCTTTATTAATTGTTGGAACAAATAATTTGGTTTGTTGCGAAGTAGCTTCCATTTGAAACTCTCTTTTCGGAATTTTATGTTTTATGGGCGTAATAAATAATTTTCGAGCAAATTTCTCAGCTAAATTTGGAGAAATTCGATATAAAAACCGCCCGATTAAAACTATGAATTTTGGAACTTGAGTTGTGGTTGAAGATTTTTTATTTGGCATCTGTCATGTTTTTATGCAAAAGTAATCAATTATAGTATGGTATGATTTTTGAATTAAACAAAAAATAGAATAACTTTGTTAGACCAAATTTTACATCATGAAAATACTTCTAAAATCACTTATCGTAACAGGAATTCTTGTAGTTTCTTGTGCAAAAAATCCGTTCACAGGAAAAAGCACAATGGCTTTTGTTCCAAACAGTCAAATTTTTCCATCTGCTTTTCAACAATACGATCAATTTTTATCTGAAAACAAAGTAGTTAAAGGAACTTCTGATGCCAAACGTATCGAAACAATTGGTATGAAAATAAAAACTGCTTCAGAACGCTTTTTAACCGCTAACGGAAAATCAGATTATTTAAACGATTACAAATGGGAATACAATTTAGTTGATAGCAAAGAAGTAAATGCTTGGTGTATGCCTGGTGGAAAAATTGTATTTTACACAGGGATTTTACCAGTATGTAAAGACGATGCTGGAATAGCAGCTGTAATGGGACACGAAGTTGCACATGCATTAGCCAATCACGGGCAACAAAGAATGAGTGCAGGTTTAATTCAGCAAGTTGGAGCCGTTGGAGCCGCATTAGCTGCTGAAAAATATGCACCAAAATATCAAAATGAAGCCATGCAGGCTTATGGTGCTGCATCTACTGTTGGTGGTATGTTGCCGTTTAGCAGAGCTCATGAAAGCGAAGCCGATATGATAGGTTTAACACTTATGGCTATTGCAGGATACGATCCCATTAATGCAGTTAAAGTGTGGGAAAGGATGTCGGCGCAATCTGAAGGAAAAGCGCCGCCAGAATTTTTAAGTACACACCCAAGTAACCAAACAAGAATTGATGAATTAACCGCATTACTTCCTCAAGCTAAAGCAGAAGCCGCTAAATTTGGCGTTACTTTTAAATAGTAAAAATATTATCTTATATTAGTCCCGATATTTATCGGGATTTTTATTTTATATATGATGCAACAACTAGAAAAAGGAAATAACAAAGTAATGAATGCTTGGGCATTTTATGATTGGGCAAACTCTGTATATTCGTTGGTAATATCATCTTCTATTTTTCCATTATATTTTGGGTTTTTATTCACGAAAGAAAATCCAAATATTGATATATTCGGAACATCCATTAAAGCTACATCACTGATTTTCTTCATTACCGCTTTTGCTTTCTTAACAGTTGCCGTTTTATCGCCAATTTTATCAGGAATTGCAGATTATTTAGGAAACAAAAAACGTTTTATGCAGTTTTTTTGTTATTTAGGTGCCGCATCATGTATAGGACTGTATTGGTTTACCAAAGAAAATATCGTATTTGGCATGTGCTGTTTCTATTTTGGATTGGTTGGTTTTTGGGGAAGTTTAGTATTCTATAATTCGTATTTATCAGATATTGCTTTTACAGAACAACACGATAAATTAAGCGCTAAAGGTTTTTCATTAGGATATGTTGGAAGTGTTATTTTACTTGTTATTTGTCTGTATTTAATTATTGGAAGCACAGATGAAGAAGCCATTCAAGCTATGAAATTATCATTTGTTTTTACTGGAATTTGGTGGATTGCATTTAGTCAATATACTTTTTATTATTTACCAAAAGGAAATAAAAATAAGCATCCGCTAACTTTTTCAGTAGTCCTTAATGGATATGACGAACTAAAGAAAGTTCAAAAATTATTTTTTAAAGACGCTACTTTAAAACGTTTTTTAATTGCCTTTTTCATCTATAGTATGGCAGTGCAAACAGTAATGCTTGTAGCTACTTATTTTGGAGAACAAGAAATAAATTGGGGTACTGCTGATGAAAAAAGACAAGGCTTAATTGTTAGTATATTAATGATTCAATTGGTAGCGGTTTTGGGAGCTATTTTAACCTCAAAATTGGCATTAAAATTTGGAAACATTAAAACGTTAATTGGCATTAATTCGGTTTGGATATTCATTTGTATTGGTGCTTTTTTTGTAACAAAACCCATTCAGTTTTACTTGGTTGCTGGAATTGTAGGTTTAGTTATGGGCGGAATACAATCGCTTTCACGCTCTACTTTTTCTAAATTAATGCCCGAAACAAATGACACCACCTCTTTTTTTAGTTTTTATGACGTAGCTGAAAAAATTGGAATTGTAATTGGAATGTTACTTTACGGAAGCATCAACCAAATTTCAGGAAGTATGCGAAATGCTATTTTATTTTTAGTATTGTTTTTTGCTATTGGTGTTGTTTTACTTTTTAGAACTTTAAAAGTTCAAAAATAATTTTATCTTTGGAAAAAATCAAACCTAACAACCATAAAAAACATGAAAACAATTAAAAACCTACTTTCTATTTTTGTAATTATTACATCACTAACTTTTGTTTCTTGCGAGAACGAACCGGTTGATTCGAGTCTACTAGGAAACAATGGTACAGGAAATAATTCTGGTGGTGGTAATTCTGGTGGTGGTGGCAACACATATTATGTAAAAACAAAAATTGATGGTGTACAAAAAGAATGGACTGGAATTAATGCAACTGGTGTATTTTTAAATAATAGTATATTTACTATATTTTGTGGTGGAACATCTACAACAGAAACACTTTCTTTAACTGTAAATAACACTTTAACTGGTCCAATTGCCGTAGCAAATTATCCATTTGAATGGGCTTTAACAACTTCAGTTTATACTTTAAACAATGTTGGATATTCAAGTGCTTATTCAGATTTTACTGTTAGTTCTGGAAGCATAAATATCACACAAATTAACACTGCAAACAACACCATTAAAGGTACTTTTTCTTTTGTTGCCAAAAATGATGGAATGACGGTTTCAAAAAATTTCACAAATGGAGAATTCTTTCTCCAATATCAATAAAAAATAAAACACAAAAATCCCGTCTCGTTATAAAAACAAGACGGGATTTTTTTATGGCATACATCTTGACTACTACAAATGTAAATTAATCTGTACATATTGTTTTTATTGAGACTTACGTCGATTAAAAAAAATAGTTGTAAATTTACGTCCCATTTTTAATGACAAAATGACTTATAAATAGATATGCCAAACCATAAAATAGTAGCGATTGACAATTTGTCGCTTCAAGAATTAGACTCAGAAGCAGAATTAATTCCATTAATGACTCCGGAAGATGAGGAGGAAATGAATAATGAAAAATTACCTGCAGATTTACCTATTTTACCCTTAAGAAACACCGTTTTGTTTCCTGGTGTGGTTATTCCAATTACGGCTGGACGAGATAAATCGATAAAATTAATAAACGATGCCAATGCTGCCGGTAAAATTATTGGTGTAGTAGCTCAAAAAAATGAAGCTGACGAAGATCCTACCTCAGATGAAATTCATCATGTGGGAACTGTTGCCCGTATTATGCGTGTATTAAAAATGCCTGACGGAAATACAACCATTATACTTCAAGGAAAAAAGCGTTTCGAAATTGACGAGTTCACTCAAACAGATCCGTATTTTAAAGCTACTATTAAAGAAGTAAATGAAGTGCGTCCAAAGAAAAAAGATGAAGAGTTTTCTACAATAATTGAATCTATAAAAGATTTAGCTATTGAAATTATAAAAGAAAGTCCAAACATTCCTTCTGAAGCCACTTTTGCAATTAAAAACATCGAAAGTAATCCGTTTTTAATCAATTTTGTGTCTTCAAATATGAATTTAAATGTTTCGGATAAGCAATATTTATTAGGAATAGTAGATTTAAAAGAACGTGCGTTAGAAACCTTAAGATATATGAATTTAGAACTTCAGAAATTGGAGTTAAAAAATGACATTCAATCTAAAGTTCGATTTGATTTAGACCAACAACAACGCGAATATTTCTTACAGCAACAAATGAAAACCATTCAGGAAGAATTGGGTGGCGTTTCGCACGATGCTGAAATTGAAGAAATGCGAAACAAAGGAAAAAGTAAAAAATGGGATGCAAAAACCGCAGAACATTTTGATAAAGAAATTTATAAATTACAAAGAACCAATCCAAATTCGCCAGATTTTGGAATACAACGAAATTATTTAGATTTATTTTTAGAATTGCCTTGGAACGAATTTTCTAAAGATAAATTTGATCTTAAAAAAGCACAACAAATTTTAGACCGAGACCATTTTGGTTTAGATGATGTAAAAAAACGAATTATTGAACATTTAGCAGTTTTGAAATTGCGCAACGATATGAAATCGCCAATTTTATGCTTATACGGACCTCCGGGTGTGGGTAAAACATCAATTGGAAAATCGGTTGCTGAGGCATTAGGAAGAGAATATGTTCGAATTTCATTAGGTGGTTTACGAGACGAAGCAGAAATTCGTGGACATAGAAAAACCTATATTGGAGCAATGCCAGGTAGAATTATTCAATCTATAAAAAAAGCAAAAACATCTAATCCCGTTTTTGTTTTAGATGAAATTGACAAGTTATCTTCAAGTCATAACGGAGATCCATCTTCTGCCCTATTAGAAGTTTTAGATCCAGAACAAAATAGCGACTTCCATGATAATTTCTTAGAATTAGGTTACGACCTTTCAAAAGTTATGTTTATAGCTACATCAAACAGTTTATCAACCATTCAACCTGCGTTAAGAGACCGAATGGAAATCATAAACATGTCAGGTTATACCATTGAAGAAAAAATTGAAATTGCGAAAAACTTCTTGTTACCCAAACAATTAAAGGAACACGGATTAACTACAAAAGATTTACAAATTGGTAAAAAACAATTAGAAAAAATCGTGACGGGTTATACACGTGAATCTGGTGTTCGTGGTTTAGATAAAACGATTGCTCAAATGGTTCGATATGCTGCAAAATCTGTAGCTATGGAAGAAGACTATAATATAAAAGTAACAGATGCTGATATTATTGAAGTACTAAAATCGCCAAGAATGGAACGTGATAAATATGAAAATAACGATACAGCTGGTGTAGTTACAGGTTTAGCTTGGACATCTGTTGGCGGTGATATTTTATTTATTGAATCGTTAGTTTCTAAAGGAAAAGGCGCGATGACTATGACAGGAAATTTAGGAACTGTTATGAAAGAATCGGTTACAATTGCGTTAGAGTACATTAAAGCAAATGCCAAACAATTGAATATTGAACCTGAAATATTAAACCAATATAACATTCACATTCACGTACCAGAGGGTGCTACTCCAAAAGACGGACCAAGTGCCGGTATTGCGATGTTAACCTCAATGGTTTCTAGTTTTACACAATGTAGAATTAAGAAAAATATTGCCATGACTGGGGAAATTACTTTACGTGGAAAAGTGTTACCAGTTGGCGGAATTAAAGAAAAAATATTAGCTGCGAAACGTGCTAATATTAAAGAAATAATTTTGTGTAAAGAAAACAAACGTGATATTGAAGAAATTAAAGCCGATTATTTAACGGGATTAACTTTTCATTATGTTGATACGATGAAAGAAGTAATTGATATTGCTATTTTGAAAGAAAAAGTAAAAAATGCTATTACTTTTGATATTAAAAAGGTAAATTAGATTTTCGGATATTCACAAAACAGACTAAAACCTATATGAAATAAAACATATAGGTTTTTTCTTTATATTTGAAATATTAAAATAAAACAATGAAAATACTACTTGTAGGAGAATTTAGTCGGTTACACAATTCATTAAAAGAAGGACTTTTGGCATTAGGTCATGAAGTTATTTTAGTGAATAATGGCGATGGCTTTAAAAACTATCCTGCAGATATAAGTATTCGAGCGGCTTTTTTTAAATCGAAATTAGGCAATATTCCAAGACAAATTTGGGCAAGAATTTTCAAATATGATTTGGCATTATTAGAACACGGAATTAGATTTTGGTGGATTTCCAAAAAACTGAAAAATTTTGATGTCGTTCAGTTAATTAATGAAAGCCCAATTCAAACTGTTTCTAAGTTAGAATTATTTTTATTGAAACGTATTTTCAAGCAAAATAAAAAAGTATTCTTAATGAGTTGTGGTATAGATTATATGACCGTATCACATATGCTACAACAAAAAGACAGATATTCTGTAATGAATCCTTACTTTGAAGGAATTTCTGAAGCTAAAAAACAATATAACTACTATTTTGATTTTTTAACAAATTCACATCAAAAAATCCATAATTTTTTATACAAAAATAGTTCAGGTGTAATTGCGTCTGATTTAGATTATGTTGCACCGCTAATTGGAAATGAAAAGTATTTAGGTATGATTGCAAATCCAATAAATATTAATAACATTGTAAGTAGTGAAGCTACAATTTCTGGAAAAATTTCTATTTTCTTAGGGATAAATTCAGGAAATTCTTACACAAAAGGTGTTTCTTTTTTTCAAAAAGCGTTAGTAATTATTCAAGAAAAATATCCTAATTTGATTGAAGTTAAAATCACTACAGATATACCTTACACAGCATATCAAAAACATTTTGAAAATGGACATATTATTTTAGACCAAGTATATGGTTTTGATCAAGGTTTTAATGCCTTAGAAGCTATGGCAAAAGGAAAAGTAGTGTTTACGGGTGCTGAAACTGAATTTTTAATACATTATCATTTACAAGAAGATGAAGTAGCAATAAATGCATTGCCCGATGTAAATTATTTAGTTGAAAAATTATCGTATTTAATTGAAAACCCTTCAGAAATTAATCGAATTGGTAAAAACGCCGTTCAATTCATACAAAAAGAGCACCATTACATTACTCAAGCAGAGAAATATGTGACGCTTTGGAATACCAATTAAGTTTTTCCTTCAAAAACAAAACAACCACAACTACCATAAAAAATTCATACGGGAAAGCGTATTTTGCATTGGTGCCATAAACTACAAGTGCTTGTAAAATAGCTGCTGCGTGAATAAATGCTAAAAGAATCATTACTTGAGTTACTTTCTTATTTTTAATAAAGAGAAATGTATAGTAAAAACTTAAAATCAAGAAAACAAATTTCAAAATTAAAAGTACTACCATCTGAATAGTATTGATAACTGTAACGAATGTATTTAACGTATTTTCTTTAAAACTCATGTAGGGCTTCATATCAAAAACCTTCCAAAAATCAAACCAAGAATTTGTAATCGAATAATATAAATAATCACCGAAATTTAAAGCAATTGTGGCTTTTGCATAATCGGCAAATTGATGTGTTACATCGGCAAATTTGGTATATTTTGGAGCCAAATGTTGTCCGCCCCATACTTTCCAAACTGCCATAGAAGCATCTTCGCCTTTTTGTAACATTTCCTCTCTATATTTTACGTAAGGCTTTGCTATAAAATCATATTCTTTTGGACCTTTTTCGGCAAAAAACAAGCAGTTTTGAGCTAAATTTAATCCAAAATAAGCTGTAGGTTCAAAGTAACCCGTTTTTTCTTCTACAAAACTACACCAGGAAAAATAAGCGTAAGCTGGTAAAATAAAAATTATTAGTTTGACAGAAATTACTTTTTTAAAAGTAGGATTTTTTATTAGATACAATGCATAAATTAAAAACGGATAAAAAAGAAAAAATGGCTTTACTAAAATTAAAATAGTAAGTAGTACACTCATACAAATTTCAACAATAATTTGCTTTTTTTCGAAATAATTGTTCAATAAAATATATAGAATAATCGAATTTAAAAGCAGCATAAATGTTTCGGCTAAAATAAACGTTTCAAAGAAAAAATTCTGAAGGTATAATGCAAAAAATAACGTGCAATAAAACGAAATCTTTTCCGGTATTTCTAATTTCAGTACTGTTTTAAACCAAAATACGGCAGTAATTATCCCCATTAGCATTTGTACTAAAACCACCAACATTTTATCATGATTTAGCAAATAAACCAAATACGGATAACCAGGCGTTCTTTCCCCTACATAATCGTTAAAATTATCGTTTAGCAATTCTGTTACAAAATGATTAAACGCCCAACTATCAGGAGCTTCAGAAAAAGAATTGTATCCAAAATAGAAAAGTAATTTTGCCGTAAAAAGGAAAAAAATCAACAAATAAATATATTTGTTATTCAGAAAATGCTGTTTCATTTTATGTTCTATAAATTTTAAGAAGTTCAAATGGAATTTTGAAAAAATCTATAACTTTAATTTTCGAATTTCCTATTTCTGTCCAATTTTCCAATGGAATTTCTTTTACTACTTCATTTAAATTATGAATCTTTTGCAATCGTTTTAATACTTCCACATCAAATAACCATTTTGAAATAAAAGGTTTCGAAAAAATAGGCTTGGCTGTTTCAAAATCAATAACTTTAGCACCACATTGCGTATCATAAACCGCTACTTTTAGTACAAATTGACTCACAATTGTGGCGAAAATTCGACCAAAATAATGCCTTTTTAAAGATCTTTTTACTTGATTTCCAATTAATTTAATTCTTGCACCCATAACCATTTTGTAGTTTTGATGTAATATAGAAAACTGGATTAATTTTTCCAATTCTGAAAAAGGAGTAGCCAAATCAGCATCGTAATACACAATAAAATCGGCATTAGAAATAGATAAAACAGCCGCACGAATGGCTTCTGCTTTTCCAACATTTTTATCTAATTTTAAAATGGTTAAGTTTGGAAATTTGTTTTTGAATTCGTTTAAAATAATACTTGTATCGTCAGTACTTCCATCATCAACTAAAATAAAATCATATTGTAAATAGTTATTAAAAATCTGATGAAAACGTTCAATTTCGATTCGTTTTTCTTCGTTATAAAACGGAATTATTATCGTTATTTTCATCTTAATTGTTTTCTAAAGTAAATAACTAAAACCACTAAATAAATCAAATAAGTAAAGGCATATGCTTGCACAATTCCATTTATTCCAATAGTATGCAACATCCAATTTGAAGAAAAATACATAATACACAACGATATTATTTCTGTAATTATAAAAACTTTAGTCTGTTTCTTTGCTATTAGTAGGGTTCCAAAAATAAGTGAAGTAGCTTTTAACACATCGCCAATTAATTGCCATAAAAACAACGATTCCATCGATTCAAATTCCGAAGAAAACAAAGCCTGAATAATTAATTCTCGCAAAAAATAAATAATTACTAAACCAATTGTGAAAAGTGGAATAATAGTTTTTAAATAGTGTAAAACAATCTCTTTACTATTTGAATTCGTTTCTGCTAATTTTGGATAAAAATATATCGCCATTATAGATGAAACAAATAGCAAATAATAAGACGAGATGCGCTGTAAACCTTCATAAATTCCTGCGTTTTGCAATCCAGTTATAGAAACAATATCGGTACGAATTTTCAACAAAACAAAAGAACCAATTACGCCAGAAACCAATGCCATCAACACATATTCAGATAAGTTTTTTACTACTGAAAAATTGAAGTTTTGAAAGGAAAAAACATCGGAAACTGAAATAAGATTTTTAAGATAAAACAAGCAAACAAAAAACACGAAAACTGGTGCTAAAACTATAGAAACTAAAGCGCCAAATGTGGAATAATAATAGATTAGAAATAACGAAAATAGTAACGCAATAGCACTTGAAATAATCTGAATATATATTACATTTTTGTATTTTTGAAAGCCATTAACTACTGAAATACAAAACGTTGAAAAAACATATAATGGAAATAAAATAGCTAAAATATAAAATAAAAATCCATACAATTCAGTATGATTAAATAGTTGTTTTGACAAATAATTAGCACAAAAAATTAAAATCAAACTAATTGCAATAGAAGAAGTTAAAAGTAACAATCCAAAAGTAGCTAAAACCGATTTCAATTTAGATTTATCATTCTGAAATTCAGAGACATATTTCACAACGGCATTCTGAATTCCAAGTAAAGAAAAATTTTCCAATACATTTAAAAAAGCTCTAAAATTTCCTACATAAGCCATTCCGTTTGCACCAACAAAAAGGGCTAACGCTTTTGAAGTAATGAAACCAAAAATCAATTTCAACAATATATGAATACTATTCAAAGAAGTAATTTTGAATAAAGGTTGTTGTATTATTTTTTTAATTTCAGACAATTAATACGAATTTAAAGTAGCAATAATATGCGTAATTTCTTCATCTGACAACACGGAACTCATTGGCAAACTCAGCACTTCTTGATGAATTTTTTCAGTAATTGGCAAACTCAAATGATTAAATTCTTGTAATGCTTTTTGTTTGTGAGGCGGAATTGGATAATGAATTACCGTTTCTATTCCGTTTTTATATAAATATTCTTGCAACTTATCTCTATTTTCTGTACGAATTACAAATAGATGAAAAACGTGATCATTGAAATTATTGCAAACTGGCAATTGAATTTTGTTGTTTTTTATTTCAGATAAATAACGTTTTGCTATTTTTTTTCGTGCCTCGTTTTCAGTATTTAAATGTGGCAACTTTATGTTTAAAAATGCGGCTTGCAATTCATCTAATCGAGAATTTACTCCAATAAAATCGTTATGGTATTTCTTATTTGAACCATAATTTCGTAAAGAAAATAAAATTTCTGCTAATGCATCATCATTAGTTGTAATCGCACCACCATCGCCTAAAGCACCTAAATTTTTTCCTGGATAAAAGCTAAAAGCTCTTGTGTGATTTCCATTAAAAGTTAATCCGTGCGCTTGAGCAGCATCTTCAATAACAAGTAAATTGTGAGACGCACAAATAGCATTAATTTTATCCATTTCAGCCAATTGTCCATATAAATGAACCACTAAAATAGCTTTTGTTTTTGAAGTGATTTTTTCTTCAAATAAATTGGGATCGATATTAAACGTTTCAATATTTGGCTCTACTAAAACAGGAATTAAATCGGCTTGTAAAATTGCCAAAACAGAAGCTATATAGGTGTTTGCAGGAACTATCACTTCATCACCTTTTTGTAAATTTCCTAGTTGAATATGAGCTTTTAAAATTAAAACTAAAGCATCTAACCCATTTCCAACACCAATACAATGTTTTGCCTTAGAAAAGGAAGCAAAACTTGTTTCAAATTGTTTTACTTCATCACCTAAAATATACCAACCGTTATCTAAAAACGCTTTGGTTTTAGCTAAAAATTGAGCCTCAAAAGGCTTATTTAATTTATGTAAATCGAGGAATTTTATCATATCAACACCTGATTTAATTTTACGTAATTTTTAGTCTCAATTTCATAAAAATTTTGAACAATTGTTCTTGCTCCAAAAGATTCTTTCCAATAATGTAAACTTTCTCTCAGTTGTAATCCATTATTTTCATTAGAAATTCCAAAATCAAAATATTTATCATTTGAGAATACGTTTTGAATTAAATGATTGTATAAAAAATCCAAACCACCTAGTTTGGTGTTAAATGCTTTGTTTCCTGAGATATACTGAGGATGAATTACGTTTTTTGTAATAAAGACAGTTACGCCACCTATAATTTCATTTTCAAAATACACATTAAATTGTCTAATTAATTTAGGGAATTTAGACTTTAAATAAGTCATTTCTTCCACAGTATGTATGGGTTTTGAATTGTATTTGGTATATAAATTCGGAATTAATAGTTTTTCCCAAAATAAATCAAAAGAAGTTTCTTCTACAATTTTTAATTGCTGTTTTTCGCCTGTTTCTATGCCTCTTTTACGAACACGTGAAGGCACAATTTTATTTGCTAATTCCAAAATAGCTATAGCATCTCTTCGAATAAGCTTAGCTTGTAATAAAAATGAAATGTACTCCATTTCGTCCGATGGAAAGGAATTATAAATTGGTGGAATTATTTTTAATTGTACTTTATTAAATCCGGCTTCAAATAAATATTGAAATAAATTATAGTTTAAATGAATTATTTCAGAAAGTTTGCTTTTTTCATCTAAAATTAGTCCGCCATAAGTTAAACCTTTATGCGAAAAAAGTTCGTTTTCAATTCTATTTGCAGGAAAAAGTGCTTTTAAGTTTTCCTTTTCATCAAAAATAAGCAACGAATAATCTTCAAATCTATCCGAATGGTATTCCATAAAATCTCGATGAAACAAAAATGTAGCATTTTTTGCATCTGCTACAAAGTCATTCCATAAATTATAATATTCGGAAGTATATTTTATTATTTTAAACGTATTCATTATTGATTTTGAGTGTTCTAATTATGAAAAATATCAATTTGGCTTCATAAATCTTTGGGGAAATTAGTAAAATTTATTACTTTGGTAAAATTATTCAGCATAAATATTAAATTTTAAAACCTATTGATGAAAAAATCACTTGCGTTTTTTATGTTTTTCTTACAATTTTCATTTTCTCAAAATATTGGTTTATTTAGCCAATTTAATGGAAGATACGACTTTACTTTTGTGGGAAACACATTAAATCCTGTTGAAAATTCATTTCAAACCGCTCCGACAGTTTTAACAACATCTTCGGCCACATTAGCACTTGGCACCAATGACATTATTGAAAGCGCCTATTTATATTGGGCAGGCTGTGGAACTGGCGATTTTAACGTCAAATTAAATGGTACAGATGTACTTGCTACCAGAACTTTTTCAAATATATTAACTCAAGGTCAATCGTTTAATTATTTTAGCGCATTTGCGAATGTTACCTCACAAGTACAATCTACCGGAAATGGCACCTATACTCTTTCAGATTTAGATGTGAGTAGTTTCGTCCCGCTTCACGCGCAAAATAGCACTAATTTTGCAGGTTGGGCACTAATAGTTGTATATAAAAACCTATCATTACCCTTAAATCAGTTAAATATTTACGATGGGTTGCAAGTGGTATCGCAATTACAAAACAATCTAAATGTTACACTTAATGCGTTAAACGTAATTGATAATGTGGATGCGAAAATTGGTTTTTTAGCTTGGGAAGGCGATTCCGGAATTCAAGTGAATGAAACATTGCGAATCAATGGAAATATAATTAGCAATCCGCCTTTAAACCCTGCCAATAATGCTTTTAACGGTACGAATTCTACTACCAATTCCAATCAATTATACAATATGGATTTGGATATTTACAACATCCAAAATAATATCAATATCGGTGATACTTCCGCGTTAATTCAATTAACTTCAGGTCAAGATTATGTAATGATTAATGCTATTGTAACAAAATTAAACAGCCAGTTACCAGATGCTCGAATTACCTTTCCAGCACCAGCTTTAAGTTGTAATGTAAGACAACTTCAAATCAATT
>NZ_JAGNYF010000099.1 GCF_017985075.1 Flavobacterium sp. | reverse complement strand
AATTTAATTTCTTATTGTACTGTGATTCCAATTTTAATTTTGATTAATTTGAATACTTCAAATTTTCAGTGGTTTTGGTTTCCAATGTTAGGTTGGGGAATGGGATTAACTTTTCATGCATTGGAAACTTTTGGATATAGTAAATCTTGGGAAGAGCGAAAAATAAACGAATTTATGAACAAAGAGAACAATAACTTAAAAACATGGAAATAATTATGGAAACAAATCAATTCGACTTAAAAAAATATGAAAATGCAAAAAAAAGAGTGAAAGAACTCAAAGGTTTTTACAGTCATTTAGCTAGTTACATTCTTATAATTTCTTTTTTGTGTTTTATCAATCTTCGTTTTTCACCAGAACACATCTGGTTTTATTGGCCAATGTTAGGATGGGGAATAGGTTTGTTTTTCCATGCTGTTGGTGTTTTCAATATCATTCCATTTTTTGGGAAAGATTGGGAAGATAAAAAAATAACAGAAATAATGGAAAAGGAGAAACAAACAAAATGGGAATAATAGTATTCCAATTAATAACATGAAATCATGAATACACAAGACGAAATCAAATATCAAGAAGCTTTAAAAAGAGTTAAAAAACTTAAAGGATTTTATACACACTCAATTGTTTATATTTTTATAAATATATTGATATTTTTTCTTAATGTCGAAAATTTAGAGCAAGGCGAAAGTTATTTTCAGTTTAAGAATTTCATGACTGCTTTCTTTTGGGGAATTGGTTTGTTAGCGCACGCAATGTCAACATTTTTACCTTATTTTATTTTAGGAAAAGATTGGGAAGAACGCAAAATTAAAGAGTTGATGGAGAAAGAAAAAGCGAATAAGTGGGAGTAATTATGGAAACAACATTTACTATTTTGCTTCTAATTCATATCGTGTCGGGAAGTATTGGTTTAATTACTGGAACTATAAATTTAATTCGTAAAAAAGGAGATAAACCACATAAAAAATTTGGCTTTTTTTTTCTATCCGGAATGCTGATAAATGGGGTTTCAGGTTTGTTAATGTCACTAATTCATTTCAATTTTTTTCTTTTTATTGTAGGTGTTTTTTCAATTTATATGGTCAGCACAGGACAAAGATATCTTTCATTGAAAACTATATTACCAACTCAAAAAGCACTTAAAATTGATTGGATACTTAGCGCAGGAATGTTTCTTTTTGGGATAGGATTTATTATTTATGGTGTACTTTTACTCTTATCTTCTAATAATTTTGGAATAGTTTTATTAGTTTTCGGATTTATAAGTATTTCGATGGTTTATCAAGATTTTAAAAATTATCAAGGTCGAAACTCAAATAAAAACTTTTGGTTATTAGTACATATTCAAAGAATGATGGGTTCCTATATTGCTGCTATGACTGCTTTCATTGTAGTGAATAATACCATTTTACCAGGAATAGTAGCGTGGCTTTTGCCTACAGTAATAGTAACACCGTTAATTTTTAAATGGTCAAGAAAATATAAAATTGTAAGTAAAAATATATAGAACTACAAAAATGAGTAGTAACAACTTAAAATTTAGTAATGAAAAATATAAAACAAAAAATTAATAGATTTTCACTTGCAATAAACAGCAGTTTAATAGCAATAACTACTTTTATTATAGCAACATTACTACACGAAACATCACATTTTATGCTTTCTTTTTTTATTGGTTTAAAAGCTGAATTACATCACAATTTTGTAATTGTTAATAATGCCTCTAAACTTCAAGAAATCTACATTGCTGCCATCGGGCCAGTTATGTCTTTGTTTTTTGGGATTGTTTTTTTATTTATTTCAATAAAATTGACTTTGCCATCAATTAAAAAATTATTTTTTTTATGGTTAGGTTTAAACAATTTATTAATGTTTTTAGGTTATATGCTTGTTGCACCTTTTGTAAAATCTGGAGATACAGGAAAGGTATTAGATTATTTTAATGTACCTTTTTATCTGTCATTATTGTTATCAATACTTTTTTTGATTATCATGATATTTATATTTAAAAATATTGTTTCTGAATTTAAATATTACAAATCTGAAGATGATTTCAATAAAATTGATAATTCAATTAATTTATTTTTAATTCCTATACTAAGTTCAATTGTAGTAAACTCTTTATTGATATATCCATCATCAACTATATTCAGTTATTTACCTACTTTATTTACGCCGTTAGCATTTTTAAGTACATATTTTAAATACAATCGTTCAACAATTAGCACTCCTGTTTTTAGTGTAAATAAAATTTCAATAAATTGTTTATTCCTTTTTATTATATTCACAATATTTTTTAGACTATTTAATTAATGAATATCATAATCATCGAAGACGAAAAGCCAGCAGCGCGATTATTGCAGCGTAAAGTGGAAAAACTTGGACTAAAAGTAACAAAAATGCTTCATTCTGTGGAGGAATCAATTGCTTGGTTTCGAAATAATTCGCACCCTGATTTGATTTTTTTGGATATTCAATTATCTGATGGGTTATCTTTTGAACTTTTTGAACAAATTGAGATTAAAAGTGCGGTGATTTTTACTACAGCTTATGACGAATATGCGTTGCGCGCTTTTAAACTCAATAGCATTGATTACTTATTAAAACCAATTGACGAAGACGAACTTTCAACTGCCATTTCAAAATTCAAAAATCAATTTCAAAAAAATACGATTTCGAGTTTAGATTTTGAAGCCATTAAACGTATGTTGGTTAATCCGGTGGAAAAAGAATATAAAACGCGATTTTCAGTGAAAATTGGACAACAAATAAAAGTAATTCCTATTGATGAAATTGAATGTTTTTATAGCGAAAACAAAGGCACGTATATTCACACTTTGGACAATCGAAATTATTTAACAGATGTTACTTTAGAGGTTTTAGAAACTGAAATAAATCCGAAAGATTTTTATCGTGTAAGCCGAAAATTCATTATTTCGTTGAAAGCCATAAAAGAAATTCAAATGTATTCCAATTCGCGGTTGAAAATTAGTTTAACTTCTTATTCAGATGATGAAATAATTGTAGCCAGAGAACGCGTTAGTGAATTTAAAAATTGGATTGGTTAATGTATTATTGTTTTTCGAATTCCAATTAAAACAAACAGCAATAAAGAATAAAAAGTAAAAAATGGTGCAATAAATTCAATCCAACCTAATGGCAACATGATGGCAATAATCAGTAATTGAAAGCCTAATCCATAAAGTGAAAGTAGCGTCATAAACCAATTCGGGAATGTTTTTACTTTATATGCCTCAGCATCTAAAAAGTGGATAATTTTATCGAATATACTGTACACTATGGTGTAAATGCCAAATAAAATATTCACAGCTTGTTGCGTTTCACCAGGTAATGCTTTTGGGGTTTTATATTCAAAAATCTTGCTGGTAGAATCCCCTCCAACCGATTTATTTCTTAAAATCACATAGTAATAATTGTAAAGTGTGCCTTGCAATTGAATGCTAATAAATGCGAGTAATGCCAACCAAATCGAAGTTTTTGACACATAACAAATGGACATAAAAAACAGAAAGTTTAAGATAATATCAAATACACTATCTAAATATCTTCCTACATAAGAAGGCGTGTTTTTTAGTCTGGCCAATTCGCCATCGGCAGCATCAATTCCCGATTTTAAAATGATGAAAAACGCTGCAGCGAAATAATACTGGTTTAAAATACAATAGATTGCAATTAGTCCAGAAATTCCAAATAAAAGCGTAACGTGAATGGGTGTAAAACGGGTTTTTTTTAAGGAATTAGCCAAAAGTTTACCAAAAGATCTTCCGTAATCAGATAAATCTAAAAATTTATCTTGTGCTGCGAGTTTAGACATTAATTAAATCTAAAGAACTGTGACAATATAGTCGGACTGCAAAAGTAATATTATTTTTCTGTTATTTTTTTATTTTCTAACAGTAAATAAAATTGTACGCTGAATAAGAAAGTTGCCAATACTAAATGTATAGTTTGACTTCCGAAAGG
>NZ_JAGNYF010000045.1:7652-14390 GCF_017985075.1 Flavobacterium sp. | reverse complement strand
AAAGCAAAGAAAAAAAATTATATAATTTATCAGATACCATTGGATGTATGTCTCCTGCAAATGTAGATTTTATTTTAACTCATAACCCTGAAATTGAAAGCAGCAAGGTTGAAGTAAATCCTAATTCGATTGAACCAAACATATTTGAGTATACTGAGGAGCAAAAAAGAGTGATTAGAAATAAGTACGGAGTTCCTTTAAATAAGAAAGTTTTAGTATATGGAGGTAATTTAGGAAAACCGCAAGGATTAGATTTTTTGTTGCAAACCATAGAAAAATCGTCTGATGAAAATGCTTTTTTTTTAATTATTGGAGATGGTACGGAGTACAATAAAATGGATAGTTGGTTTAAGAATAACAAACCAACTAATGCAAAATTATTAAAAAGACTACCAAAAGAAGATTACGATACTTTATTAGCATCTTGTGATATAGGATTGATTTATTTACATCCGGATTTTAGTATACCTAATTTCCCATCTAGATTATTATCCTATTTAGAAATGAAAATGCCAGTAATTGCTGCAACAGATTGCAATACTGATATTGGTGATATCATTGAAACAGCAAATTGTGGGTTTAAAGTAGTATCTGGTGATATATTTAAAATGAATCAAGCCATAGCTGAATCGATAGATAACAATAAACTTGAAATCATGGGTAATAATTCATGGATTTTATTGCAATCCAATTATATAGTTGATTATTCCTATAATTCAATAATCAATAGACTCAATTAATATTTAATTAAATCATATTAAGTGTATAAAAAACATATAAAAAGTATATTTGATTTTAGTATCGCTTTTATTGCTTTCTTTTTTCTGTTACTTATATTTGTAATTGTTCTTATTGGTTTGTACTTAGTTAATCAAGGAAAACCATTTTTTTTTCAATTACGTCCAGGTAAAAACGGGCAACTATTTAAAATAATAAAGTTCAAAACGATGAATGATAAGAAGGATGAAAATGGAAATTTATTGTCCGATGACTATAGATTAACTAAAATTGGTGCTTTTGTCCGAAAGACTTCTTTAGATGAAATCCCACAATTATTGAATGTATTAAAAGGAGATATGAGTTTAATAGGACCAAGACCTTTATTACCTGAATATTTGCCTTTATACAATGAATCACAAAGGAGACGACATGAAGTAAAACCAGGAATTACAGGTTGGGCACAGGTAAATGGAAGAAATGCAATAAGTTGGGAACAAAAATTTGAATATGATGTCTGGTATGTCGAAAATGTGTCATTTTTATTAGATTTAAAAATACTTTATCAAACAATAAAAAAAGTGTTTAAAAGAGAAGGTATAACCGCTGAAAATTCAGTTTCAGCAGAAGCATTTAAGGGAAATAGTTTATGAAAAAAATTGCAATTATTGGAGCAGGCGGTTTTGGCAGAGAAGTAAAAATGTTAATTGACCAAATAAATCATAATGAAAAACAGTACGAATTTATTGGGTTTTATGATGATAATGTTGAAAGCGAAACAATAATTAATGGATTTAAAGTATTAGGTTCTATAAATGAACTTCTACAAATTGATTATAATTTAGAACTTGTAATTTCAATAGCAGATCCAAAGATTAAAAAGAAAATGTATGAAACATTAAATTATAATAATTTTTTAAGTTTTCCTACATTAATTCATCCCAATGTGTTAATTGGAACAGATGAAGTAAATATTGGATATGGATGTATTATTTGTGCATCAAATATTATTACAGTGAATGTTACTATTGGAAATTTTGTAATATTAAATTTAGGCTGTACTGTTGGACACGACACAAAAATTGGTGATTATAGTTCATTTATGCCATCTGTAAATATTTCTGGAGAGGTAATCATAGAAAATTCAGTATATGTAGGAACAGGAGCTAAAATAATTAATTTATTAACCATTGGTAATTCAACTATCGTTGGAGCTGGTGCTGTTGTTTCGAAAAGTTTACCAGAAAAATGTACCGCAGTTGGAATTCCTGCTAAACCAATTAAATATCATGAATAATACAAAAATATGGCTTTCCTCTCCACATATGGGAGGCACCGAACAAAAATATATACAAGAAGCTTTTGACGCCAATTGGGTAGCTCCACTAGGTCCAAATGTAAATGGTTTAGAACAAGACTTAGAAAACTATTTGGATTCTAATGCTCACGTGGGTGCTTTAAGTTCAGGAACAGCAGCAATACATTTAGGTTTAATCTTGTTAGGCGTACAAACTGGAGATGAGGTTATTTGTCAAAGTATGACTTTTTCGGCATCGGCAAATCCAATTTTATATCTTGGTGCCACACCTGTTTTTATTGATAGTGAGGCACAAACTTGGAACCTTTGCCCAATAGCATTAGAAGCAGCAATCATTGAAAGAATAAAAAAGGGTAAAAAACCCAAAGCTATCATTGCCGTGCATTTATACGGCGTGCCTTATCAAATAGAAGCAATCACAGCCATTGCAGATACATATCAAATTCCAATTTTAGAAGATAGCGCAGAAGCTTTAGGCAGTTCCTACAAAGGTCAAAAATGTGGTACGTTTGGCGATATTGGTATTTTGTCATTTAACGGAAATAAAATCATTACTACTTCTGGTGGTGGTGCTATAGTAACCAAAACGGCAGCACTAAAAGAAAAAGCCATTTTCTATGCTACGCAGTCACGAGACAATGCGCCGCATTACCAACATAGTGAAATCGGGTACAACTACCGCATGAGTAATATTTGTGCTGGTATTGGTAGAGGACAAATGGAAGTCTTAGACGAACATGTTGCCTTACGCAGACAAATGCACGATTTTTATGTAGATATTTTTGCATCGATTGAAGGTGTGGAAGTATTTTCTACGCCAAACGACGATTATTTTGCCAATTATTGGTTAAGCGCCATTACCATAGACGAAAACAAAACCAACGGTATTACAAGAGAAACTCTTCGTTTAGCCTTAGAAGCTGAAAACATCGAATCCCGTCCTTTATGGAAACCCATGCATTTACAGCCCATTTTCGAAAAATATCCGTACTACGGAAATCAGGTAGCTGGAAAACTTTTTGAAACGGGATTGTGTTTACCCTCTGGTTCTAATCTTACCGATGAGGATCGAACCCGAATAAAAAAAGCAATACATACTATTTTCAAACACCAATAAAAAAACCGCCATTTGGCGGTTTTTTTATTGTCTATTTGATTTTTTATTTCAAAACTCACGTAGTAGTTAATTCCCTTTGCGCGCTTAGCGAAAAACGTGGCGAACCATGCTGTTAAAGTACAAGCTGAAGGTATTCAACTGTTAGCTTTTCGTAAATCCCAAATCGTATATCGCAAATTCCACTTCATCTATCTAAAAATCTAAAGATCTAAAAATCTAAACTAAATTTTCCAAATCAAATTCACTCCACCACGATACGGCAACCATTCACCGCTTTTATTAAATTTATCGGCATCTTCATAACGCACACCAGTTGTGCTATCGTATCCTTTATAAAAACTTTGAATCGTTCCACCCCCAACAAAAGCTTCTAAAGCAAACTTCTCGGATACGGCATACACATAACCAATACTAATTCCGGCCATATAATTATACCCTTTTTGATAAAGATTGCTATTTGCATAATTGTATTTTTGTAGATGAAACGTACTTCCACCAATATGTCCTCCCACATAAAAACCGGTCAGTTCAGGCTTCGAATAATAGCGAATTTCAGGCGTAATAATTAAAAACTTCAAGGGCATATTATGATAGCGATTAAAAGTAGATCCAATAGCATCAATATGAAAGCTAAATCGTTTACCCAATCCTTTTTCGTAACCTACTGAAGGAAAGCCAAGTAACGTGGTAGCGGCATTCACATGAACCCGTTGTTGCCCAACAACACCACTAAAAAATAACACAAAACAAACAACTAAAAACCGATTCATAATTTAAATTTTTGGTAAATATAAGTATTTAAATTTTCAACAAGAACCGAAAAAAACCATTCTTATATTTTTTTTAGTCAAAAAAAGTATAACTTTGTGTGAAGTAATTTCCCTAAATATGCAAAGTAAGATAAGAGCCTTTATTAATTTAAAAAAATTGACTTTTTTACCCAATTGGTCAATTTTAATTATCGATTTTGTAATCTCTGCTTTAGTAGCAACTTCAAATTTTGCGGTTTTTAAATTTTTAGGCGTTGAATTTTATAACGTCCTGCCGTCAGTTACAAGATTAACTATCCTTTTGGGCGTATTAATGTGCTATTTTATTCTTTTTAAAACGTATTCCGGCATTATTCGTTATTCTAGTTTAAAAGATGCTACTCGAATTTTCAAAGCTGTCTTTTCTGCATTTTTAACCATTGCAACTTTTGACACGTTTTACTTTTTAACATACAATTCGCATGTTTTTGTGTTAATGCAAATATTTTTCTCAACACTATTAATCTGTTTTACTTTAGTTTCTTTTAGAATTTTCATTAAAACATTATTTAAATATTTTACAGGTGCCGAGGAGCAAAAAAAAGCTAAAAACATAGTAATTATTGGCGTAAACAGCACCACGATTGCTTTAGGAGAAGCGTTAGTAAATGATAGTTCTACCTATAAATTGCGATTTTTTATAGATAAAAATAAATACTTAAACGATAAAAAAATATTAGGAATTCCAGTCATTGCTAAATCCAATTCCATTATTGCCATACTTCGATACAATAAAATCAAACACGTGGTATTAATAAAAAATTATTTACCAGAAAATGAAGAATTAGAATTGTTAAATGATTGTTTACGATTTAAAATCAATGTGTACAATGCCAAGTTAGTAAGCGACTTCGATTCCGATGTAAGTACTGTAAAATCATTAAAGAAATATACCATTAACGAATTGATGTTTAGAGATACCATAAACATTGACAACCCAAATGTTATTGAAACCTTCAAAGAAAGAACGGTTTTAGTCACGGGTGGCGCAGGATCTATTGGTAGCGAAATTGTCAATCAAATTGCAAAATTCAATCCACACCGAATTGTAATAGTAGATCAAGCAGAAACACCTTTAAACAGTATTCAACTAAAAATGGCTGCCGCATTTCCGCAAATTACTTGCGAATATGAATTAGTGGATGTAACCAATTCAAATGAAATTCAATCGGTTTTTGAAAAATACAAACCAGAAATTGTTTTTCATGCAGCAGCTTACAAACATGTACCCGTTTTAGAAAATAACTTTATGCAAGCCATAAAAGTTAATGTTTTTGGAACCAAAAATGTGTTAGATGCCGCCTTAAAATTTGAATCAAAGCGTTTTGTATTTGTATCAACAGATAAAGCGGTTAACCCTACAAATATTATGGGGGCATCCAAACGATTGGCTGAAATTTTAGTTCAGTCAGCCTATTACAAACAAAAAAGTGCTGAAAAGCTTCAAATTATTATCACGCGTTTTGGAAATGTACTGGGTTCAAATGGATCTGTAGTCAACCTTTTCGAAGAACAAATTAAAAACGGCGGACCAATAACCGTAACGCATCCAGATATTAACAGATTCTTTATGACGATTCCAGAGGCGTGTAAGTTGGTTTTAGAAGCCGGAACCATGGGCGCTGGAGGAGAGATTTTTGTTTTTGATATGGGTAAACCAATTTTCATTAGAGAATTAGCAGAAAAAATGATTCGTTTAAGCGGGAAAGAACCTTATAAGGACATTGACATTGTATATTCTGGATTACGTCCAGGAGAAAAATTATACGAAGAACTTTTGGCAGACAGTTCAAAAACATTACCAACCTATCATTCAAAAATTCTTATCGCACAAGACCCAGTACATTGTTTTGAAAGCGTAAGTGAATTTCTTTTCAAATTAAAAGACAATTCCTTTGAAACAAAAGAAGATTTGATTGATGTAATTAGAGAATTGGTACCCGAATTTATTCAAACACCACAAGAATAAAAATTAGTAAGTAACTACTATGACAATTTTAGTATGCAGTGTAGTTTTTTTATGTTTAGTGATAGGTATCACAGCAATTGATACACAATCAAACGGTTTTTTTACACAAGAGCGAATAGGGCAACACGGAAAATCATTTCTGATTTATAAGTTACGAACCCTTCATTCAAAAACAAATAAAACCTCTTTTTGGGGACGAATGTTACGAAAAACCAAGTTAGACGAATTCCCGCAACTTCTTAATATTTTAAAAGGCGAAATGACATTAGTAGGCCCTCGCCCAGATGTAGCTGGCTATGCCGACAAATTAGAGGGTGCAGACCGTATTATCTTAAACCTAAAACCAGGCGTTACGGGACTTGCCTCTTTAAAATACCGTAACGAAGAACAAATTCTTTCCCAACAAACCCACCCACAACACTACAACGATGAGGTCATCTGGCCAGACAAAGTAAGAATTAACAAATGGTACGCCCAAAACCGTACTCTTATTATGGACTTACAAATTATTTTTTACACCTTCTTTCCCGTTTCTTTTGATGTAGAGGCTTTTATGGGTAAAAGGTGAAGGGTTTAGGGTAAAAGGTTTAAGGTTTAGGATGAAGTAATTTGTTCTAATTTCGTTATTCCATGTTCCATGTTCGTTATTCTTTTTCCTACTATTCGATTGGTAGCTGAGGTTCTTCCTTTTGCCTTCGAGAACCTCAGGCAACGGTATAAAATTTGTTATATTGTTTTATGTTGGTGGCTGAGGCTCTCGAAGCCACCATCCCACATCCTTTTTGTCATTCTGAACTTTTTTCAGAAT
>NZ_JAGNYF010000045.1:0-7552 GCF_017985075.1 Flavobacterium sp. | reverse complement strand
CTCTTACGCAGTAGGCCAACTTGTTCACATGTGAACACAACTCCCTTCACCTCAAACCTTTCACCTCAAACCAAACCCTTTTGCCTTCGAGTGCCTCAGGCAACGGAATGAAAATTTTACACATTGAATGTATAATGGTGGCTGAGGCTCTCGAAGCCACCATCCCACATCCTTTTTGTCATTCTGAACTTTTTTCAGAATCTCTTACGCAGTAGGCCAACTTGTTCACATGTGAACACAACTCCCTTCACCTCAAACCTTTCACCTCAAACCAAACCCTTTTGCCTTCGAGTGCCTCAGGCAACGGAATGAAAATTTTACACATTGATTGTATAATGGTGGCTGAGGCTCTCGAAGCCACCATCCCACTCCCTTCACCCTAAACCTCACACCCAATTTCTTCACCCAATTCCTTTACCCTAAAAAAACCTTATAGAAACCTTAAACAAAGAATACAGCACATAAAAGCACTTTATATTAACAATATGTTAATACATTTATATTAAAAATAAGAATTAATTTATTATTTTTGAAATTCTTTAACAAAAAAAACAAACGATAATTTTTAACCCTAAATTTTATGAAACTTAAATTACTTTTTATTACGCTTTTAGCTTGCTTTACCGGATGGGGGCAGGTAAATTTACCATTCAGTTATGATTTAGGTAATCCTTCTTCAGTAAATGGTTTAACATCATCCGGTCTTGCATCTGATTATGCATCTTCGCCAAAAATGAAATTCGATGGATCTTCTGATAATTTGATTTTAAATTTTAACGGCTCGCCAAATGTTTTGACTTTTACAATTAAATGGAACCAAAGTACTTCAGCAACAAGATTTCCTGGCGATTTCCAAGTTTTAGAATCTTCAGATGGTGTAAATTATACTAATATTCAATTATATAATTCTACAACAGGAACAGCTTTAACAAACGGCAGCTCAATTATTCAAATATTTTCAGGACTAAATTCAACAACACGTTATATAAAATGGATTTATGTTGCAAAAACAAATGGCAACATTGCTTTGGGAGGGATTTCATTAACTGCAATCCCTACTTCAACCACCTATACTACCTCATGGTCAAACAGCGCACCTACAGCTACAATTGACGCCACCATAGCTGGTGATTTATCCACTACAACCGATTTAACGTGTAAAGATTTAACCATTAATTCAGGTAAAACCTTAACCATTGGTGCAGGAAAAAAATTATCGGTAACGGGTAACCTAATAAATAACGGGACACTCGTATTTAAAAGTGACGCAACTGGCACAGCTGTTTTTGATGTGTTTAGCGGTTCGCTTTCGCCTGCGGGTTCCACTATTGTAGAACGTTACATTCCTGCACGCAGAGCGTATCGTTTTTTAAGCCCATCAGTAACTACTTCAACTTCTATTCGAGCCAACTGGCAAGAAAATGGAGTCACTACAGCTGGTTTAGGTACGCATATAACAGGTGCTACTGGTGCTTCTGCAGGGTTTGATCCAACAGAAACAAATAATTCCTCGTTACTGTATTTCAACAGTGGTGCTTGGGTTGCAGCTTCAAACACAAGTGTGAATGCCATCAGTGCAGGAGACGCCTATTGTTTAATGGTACGTGGCGATAGAACAATAGATTTGTCAACAAATACACCTACGCCAACCAATACGGTTTTACGTACAACGGGTACTTTATTTACAGGTAATTTTTCACCAACATTAAGTACCGTAGCAAGTGGATATAGTTTTGTAGGTAATCCATACCAAGCACCATTAGATATTAAAACAGCGTTAGCTACTTCTTCTTCAAATATTAATCCTAATGTAGTATATTATTGGGATCCTACTTTAAACGCTAGAGGAGGTTACATTACTAGAAATTTACAAACCAGTGTAAATAATCCTACTTCAAATGTAAATGATTATGTTCAAGCTGGGCAAGCGTTCTTTGTTGTCAATAAAATTACTTTAACAGGTACACCAGCGTTGACCTTTACAGAAAGTCATAAATCGGTAGCCAATGCAGCTGCAGGTGCTTTTAGAAATGCAAATTCAAATGAATATGGAACTCTACGTGTCAATTTAAAAGCCAATACAAACAATCAATGGCAAACCATTGAAGGGGCAGTAGCTATTTTTAATTCGAATTTTAGTACAGCAGTAACCGAAGAAGACGCTACTAAAATGACTAATTTAGACGAAGAAGTAAGTTTTGTACAAAACAACACCTCTTTAGCAATTGCTTGTCAACCCAACCCAGCACTAACTTCTGAATTACCAATAAGATTGAATAAAACCCGTCATACTAACTACCAATGGCAGTTTGATATAGCAAACTATTCGGGACCAACTCCGTTTTTAGTTGACACCCAAAACAATTCGATAACACAAATTACAAATACAACCGTTGTACCATTTACGGCCGATACCAATGCCAATCGTTTTAAAATAGTTTTTCAAAACGCAGCACTAAATCTTTCCGATTTTTCTACTCAACTAGCACTATATCCAAACCCAGCCAAGGCAGGAGATAGTTTTTATATTGATGGTATATCGGAAGCTAGCGTAACGGTTTTCAATGTATTAGGACAAAACATTCAAGCACAAACAAAATCGCAAGGAAATAGTGTACAAGTAACCCCAAACACTAGTTTAAGTAAAGGGGTGTACTTAGTAACTATTACTACTCAAGGCAACACACAACAAGTAAAATGGATTGTAGAATAATAATAATGAAAAAGATGAAAAATATCAAATTGAAATATAGTGTTGTGTTAGTATTGTTTACGGTTACGCTACAAGCACAAGAAAGTTTTCCAGACAACGTACAAGATGTTCCAATTGATGATTGGGTCCTTCCAATGATTTTAATAGGAATAGCATTTATGTTTTACTTTATAAAGAAGAAAATACAAGTAATTAAATAAGTAAAAAGCACCTGAATGGGTGCTTTTTTTATGGTGTCAATTAACAAATGTTAAAAAAACAGTAAATATTTAGCATAAACTTGGAAATGTATTGTATAATATTAAAATTTGTCTTTATTTTGCACTCGAATTAATATGCGTGCATATTAAAATATATTATTGATAAATCAAAAAACAGTCTTTTTTATATGTTGTTTTTTACATTATACATAAAATAAAGAAAAATTATTGATAAATGTGTATTTTTAAGAATTGTTCAAAACATTAAAAATTAAATCTATGGGGATGGAATTAATTACAAATTTTCGTAAAAACAAGGGGCTAAAAACAAACAGTAGCTACATTAAAAGAGTGTTTTCTACAGCATCAATCTTGCTAATTACCACACTAAGTAACGCTCAAGATCTAACCATTTCTTCATCTGGAGAAACAGGAATAACGGGTACCAATTGGAGTATCACAGGAAATGAACTAACAGTAACAGGTACGGCAACAGTTAGAGCTAGTGTAATAGCTAATTTGTTAGCAACTGGTAATGTTGTGGTTAAAGGAAATTCAACAATATTCAATGTTACTTTATCAGAAGCAATAAGTAATGCTGCAACCACAAACAGTATTACAATTGGTGAGGTTAATAATACGGGTATTTTTTTTGTAAATGCAGCGATTAGTTTAGGAGGAGATATTACTTTGAACAGTGGTTCAGTCGATATCAATGCAAATATAATTTCAACAATTCCATCTGGTCAAGGAATACAAATTAACACTAAAAAAATTATACAAACGGCAAACGCTACGGTATCCACTCAAGGAGCAAATATAAGTTACAATGCATCGCAAACTCCTTTTTTGAGCACTTCAGATAATGCAATTTTAATAAATGGTTCTACTGCAGTTGCAAAAGCAACAATAAATGCAAATGGAGGCAATATTTATATAAATGCAACTTTTGCTTCTATAGGAGTTGAAGGTACTGGTGCAAATCCAGATCGTGCCATAAGTTTAATTTGGACAGATATTAAAACTTCCGGACAAGGAACTATTACTATTAATGGAGATGCTACAAATGTAACCAATACGACTGCTAGTGCTTGGGGAATACAAATGAGTAATTGCTTAATTCAAAACGTATCGGGAGCAATTGAGATTACGGGTACAGGTGGAAAAGCAACTAATAACTGTAGAGGAATTGGCGCAGATGTACAAAACGTTAAAATTTTATCTCAAAGTGGTGCAATTACCATAAATGAATTAAAGCCAATTGGATTAACAGGAACTTATAATGGATTATATATTAAACCAAATGCTACCACTGATAGCTTCATTGGTGCCGATGGAAGTATAGTGGCTTCAAGTTCATCACCAATTATTATTAAAGCGGATAAAATTGATTTGCTTCCAAATACTAAAATGGTACAATTAAATACTAGTGGAGCAGTTACTTTTGAGTCCAATGCGTCCAGTTTTGAAGCTCTGGTCTTAACAGGAATGCAAGTTTCAGGTAATCCATCAAGTTTTACATTTGGAAAATCTTCAAACACAGCAACAGTCAATACTGTTAATCCTATAAATGTAGCTGGTCCAATAACAATTTATGCGGGTCTTTTGCGCATAGAAAATACAATTACAAGTTCAAATACTGGCGATATTACATTAATTTCCAATACATCAAATTTAAGTATGTTGCCATCGATTTATATCTTTGCAGATATTTTAAAAACAGGAGGACAACGATCTAAACTAACCATTCGCGGAGGAGGAAGGGTACAATATGTCGAAAACAGAAAAATAGAAGCAACAAATGTCATTTTAGATGTTATTTTTTGGTCCGATTATGACAATTCAAATAATGATGGCGGCACAACAGTTTACAGCGATATCATTACAAATGGAGGTCATGTTTGGTTAGGAGGAAGTAATTCAACTGCCGGAACTTCAATTTGGAATGGATTGTCAGTTGGAGACGGCCCTTCAATAGGAACATCAGGATCTACTAATTGGAACGCTATTGATATAGGTTCAAATATTACTACTGCTGGTGGCGATGTGTTTATTTGGTCAGGTGACGCATATACTTCTGGAAATGGGTTTAGTGGTATTCAACTTTTTTTTGCAAACAAAACTATTAATGCAGGAACAGGAAATATTACACTTATAACCAATTCGGGTATAAAATCGTTTACACTTACTTTAAAAACAACGGGTAAAGTTAGTATTGCACCCAATACAACTGCTTTTGTAAACAATCCATTTGTTTACAATGGAACGATGTCTGGAAATCATTTCGTAGGATCAAATAGTATGGATAAAATCAAAATTGATGATTTTTCATCGGTAAGTGAATTCAATTTAGGATATTATTCGAATGCTAACGGCTGGAATTTTGCCAATACGGGTACATTAACTATAAATTCCGATATTAACACAAATGGTTCTGTTAGATTAAATGCAAACACTATTAATTTGAATGCCAATTTAAAAACACAAGCTTCAGGTAATTTATATTTGAAAGGAAATACAACAATTGTTGCAGGAAAACACATAGAATGTAGTGGAAATTTTTCGCACGATGGAAATTTAATTTTTAAATCAGATGCTTCTGGAACGGCTGCATTTGGAACGCTGGGAGGAACTTATACAACGATTTCTGGTTTGTCAACAACAGAACGTTATATACCAGCACGTAGAGCATTTAGATTTTTAAGTCCAAGTGTAACAACTACCACGTCAATCAGTCAAAACTGGCAAGAAAATGCAGGAACAACAGCAGGTTTCGGAACGCATATTACAGGAGCGGGAGGCGCTACGGATGGCTTTGATGTTACTAGCACAAACAATCCGTCTTTATTTACATTTACTAATGGAGCATGGTCAGCAGTAACCAATACGAATATAAATACATTAGTGGCAGGTTCACCATACCGTTTAATGGTTAGGGGCGATAGAACAATTAGCATGGCAACAAATACACCTACACCAACAGCTACAGTTTTGCGTGCTACAGGGACATTGAAAACAGGAAATTTCAACCCTACAATCAATCAAACGGCTGATGGATTGAGCTTTGTAGGAAATCCTTACCAAGCACCAGTTGATATAAAAGCAGTATTGAATTTGGCAAGTAACATGAATACAACAGTAGTGTATTATTGGGATCCAACACTTAATACGAGAGGCGGATTTGTTACAAGAACGTTGGCGGCAAATACAAATGATGTAACGTCTAATTTTAATGAATACTTGCAACCTGGTCAAGCAGTGATTGTAAAAAGAGACAATACAACTAATGTAGCTAGTATGACTTTTACAGAAAGCAACAAATCGGTAAACAATGCAGCTGCAGGAGTGTTTAGAAATGCAAATTCAAATGAATATGGAACCCTACGTGTCAATCTACAAGCCAATACAAATAATCAATGGACTACAATTGAAGGAACTTTAGCACTCTTTAATGATGATTTTAGTTGGGATGTTACTTCGGAAGATGCAACAAAATTGACCAATTTAGACGAAGAGGTAAGTTTTGTGCAAAACAACACGAATTTAGCAATTGCGCTACAAAGCAATCCTATCGCTACTTCAGAGTTACCAATTAAAATAGGTAAGATGCGTCATACCAATTACAAATGGCAATTTGAATTAGATAACTATAATGGAGCAACGCCTTATTTATTTGATACATTAAACAACAGTTACACACAAATAAACAATGGAACAGCAGTGCCATTTACAGCAGATGCAAATACTATAAATCGTTTCAAAATTGTATTCCAAAATGCAGTATTAAGCAACGCTACATTCCAAAACACGCTAGCCATTTATCCAAACCCAGCGAAAGCAGGCGCTAGTTTCTATATTGAGGGTATTTCTGAAGCGACCGTAACCGTGTCAAATTTGTTAGGACAAACGGTTCCGGTACAAACAAAAAGTCAAGGTACTACCTTACAAGTAACACCAAGCGCTAGTTTAAGCAAAGGAGTATACTTAGTAAATATTACTAGCGAAGGCAACACACAACAAGTAAAATGGATTGTAGAATAATAATTATGAAAAAGATGAAAACTACCACAAAAATAATATATAGTATAGCATTATTAGTATGTCAAGCACAAACACTTGTTGCACAAACCCCAGGTTTTACAGATGATGTACAAGATGTTCCAGTAAATGATTACTTACCAGCGTTATTTATACTAGCCATAGCAACGGCCTATTGGGTACTAAAACCAAAAACCAAAGCATAAATCAAAAACCTCCACGAAATGTGTTTGATGGTCTTATAGTGTTGGCTGAGGTTCTCGAAGCCACCATAATTAACATCACTCAAAAAGACGATACTGTATAGATTCGCCGTGGTTAGTATATTTAAAATGTATTTTATTGATTAATGAAAAGTAGATAATTAAAAAGAAAATAAGAAAACAAAAAACAACTCAAAAAAACAATAAATAAACACAATTTTTTTATATTCGCACTCAATTAGTAAAACAATTATGAAAGCAACAAGCAAATTCCAAATCTTCTTTTTTTTAGTGATGTCTTCATCACTTTTTGCGCAATTTAATGTAAACAACTTGTCTCTTGAGGCAGGTTATGGTTATACAGGTGCTATAGGACCTTATCAAAAATTGTATAAATC
>NZ_JAGNYF010000044.1:11451-14607 GCF_017985075.1 Flavobacterium sp. | reverse complement strand
TATTTTTCAATAAAAACTTTATTTTCAGAGTTTTGTGCGACTTGATTTAGAATGGCAACAGTTGCCGCTTGGTCTTCTTTTATAGCAGATAAATAATTTGCCCAAGCCGTTTTTTTACCTTCTAAAACTTCTTTTTTAGATGTCGATTCAATTTCTTCTAATTCCTCGGCTGTTGCCAAATTGTTAGCTATCATCCATTTTTTCATTTGCGCCACACAGTCAAATTCTGCTTCCCACGCCAAACGATCCGCATTTTTGTATCGCTCGTGTGAACCTGAAGTAGAATGGCCTTGCGGTTGCGTTAATTCGTTTACGTGAATTAAAACCGGCACATGTTCTGTTCGGGCAATTTTAGAAGCTTTTTGATAGGTGTCAACTAATGCAGGATAATCCCAACCTTTCACACGGAAAATTTCGTACCCGTTGTTTGCGTCATCGCGTTGTAATCCTTTTAATATTTCGGATATATTTTCTTTTGTAGTTTGATATTTGGCATGTACAGAAATTCCGTATTCGTCATCCCAAACACTCATTACCATTGGAACTTGTAACACCCCAGCAGCGTTTATGGTTTCAAAAAACAACCCTTCTGATGTAGAGGCGTTTCCAATTGTTCCCCAAGCAACTTCGTTACCTTGTACTGAAAAATTATTTTCAGCAGGAATTTCTGTTACATTTCTATATATTTTTGAGGCTTGTGCTAAACCTAATAAACGTGGCATTTGCCCAGCAGTAGGAGAGATGTCGGCACTTGAATTTTTTTGTTGGGTTAAATTTTTCCAATTTCCGTTTTCGTCTAACGAATGTGTAGCAAAATGCCCACCCATTTGACGACCCGCACTCATTGGATCAAAATTAATATCGGCGTGACCATATAATCCTGCGAAAAACTGAACGATTGATAATTCGCCAATAGCCATCATAAACGTTTGGTCACGGTAATATCCTGAACGAAAATCACCATTTTGAAACGCTTTCGCTAAGGCCAATTGTGGTACTTCTTTACCATCGCCAAAAATACCAAATTTTGCTTTTCCAGTAAGGACTTCTTTTCGTCCTAAAAGACTACACTCGCGACTAACCGATGCGATTTTAAAATCGTGTAAAACTTCTTTTTTGAAATCTTCGAAAGATAATGTTTCTGCCGTCTTAGTTTTGCTCATAATATTACTTTGCTATGTTACAAATTTAAACAAAAAAACGAAATGGTACTACGTGAAGGTTATTTTTATGAATAATGAATAAAAATATTGATGTTTGGTTGTAAAAAACGTAGTATTATTTCGAAATAGTAACTATTATTTACGAATAATGTATAAAAATTACAAATTTAGAAACTGAAATTTATATGAAATTTCACTAATTTTAAAACCATCTTCTTGTAAATAAAGAGGTTAATGTTTTTGGACTTAATGTAATAATAAATCGGATGCGTTCGCCGTAATTTTTGTCGTTTAATTCAAAGCCATTTGAAGAATAAACGGGTAAATATAATTCGAAATAATCTTGTACTAAATTTAAGCGAATGCCGCTATCATAGATATATTGCGGTTTATATCCTTCGTTTTTAAACGTTCCAACATCGCCATACATTTCTATCCAATCCCAAATCGTGAAACTAGCATTTGCAGTTAAAATATATTGATTGGCAAATCGTGTAGCAAATTTAGATTTGAAGGCACCTTCCGCATTTACAAACTGCCGACTAAATAAACCTGTGCTTTCGCTTCTGCCTATTAAAGCGTAATCAAATAAATAGTCGGAAGGCCTATCAATACCAAAGCTAAAGAAATTGTTTTGGGTGTCATTATGCGTAAAAACTCCAGCAAAAGCCCTTAAATTGATAAATCTATTATTTTCAAAAAGTTTACGATATTGTATTTGTCCTGATATTTTTCCAAAACGATTTGAAAGTTGAAAATCGGTTCCGTATGAAAATTGTTCTATTAATTCACTGTTAGCATATCCATATCGTAAATTAAATACAGAATAGTTTTCTGAGTTTTTTGTAGAAACGATATTAGATTTTTCTCTATTTACATACACGTGTCGTATTAAAAATCCTTCGCCTTCATTTTTTCTAAAATTTGGATGTCTAAATCTGAAATTTACACTTGGCGTAATTTTAGTATAAAAAGCATCAGGAGCATAGTGTAAACGAGTTCCTGAAATCGCATATCGGGTGCTAAAATGGGTACTGTTGCGGTTAATATCGTTAAAACTAAATCCTGCACTTCCTGCAAGTGTTTGTGTTTTAGAGGAATAATTTGGCGTAATGTCGTAAATAAAAGGCTTGTCAATTATCGATTTGTTATTAAATTTCATACCCAATAATAAGCCGTCATATAAGTTGTATTCGGCAGTTGGAACGAAAAACACTTGGTTGTATTTTGGATTTTCAATGTCTTTAAAAAAAGTAAATCTAATTTTTCTGTTCCCTAAAAAGCGGTTTTTTAATTTGTACGAATTGTTATTGTTGTTTAATTCTGGAATTTCATACGTATCGTTTAAAACGAATTTTGTTATACTATCGTTTTGTATTGAAAATGTAAAAATGTCGGATTGATTATGAATCCAGTTTTTACTAATTAATTTGTTTTTCTGATAACCAGAAATAGAAATAGGCACTTTGGCATCGCCTACATTTTTAATTGTTACGTCTATAGCATCGTTTGTTTTTTTGGCTTGAATAATTTTGTAATCAATTTTATTTCTGGAATAAATTAATTCCTTAAAAAACCAATTTAAATCTTGTTTTGAATTATGTTCTAAAATTGACTTAAAATTTTGACTATCAGTATATTTGAATTTATTTAATTCTATATATTGTTTAATTGAATTTTCTACATAATTATCTCCTAAATAAGCGTTCAAATAATGAAGCGAAAGCCCAGATTTGAATTTTCCTGCTATTCTTTCATTGAATTTTATTTGTGTGTTTTTATCTGTTCCAACAGGTTGATCAATATTTTTTCGCGCCATTAATAAATAATTATAAATGAATTGTTCGGTAAAATTCATAGAAATTATCTTGTACTTTTTTAGTATTTTAAATCGAGCTAATTTTCCAAAAGCTTTACTTTCTGGATACCTTTCATCTATATATTTTTTTAAATAATAATGCTGAATGCCTTCTAAAATCCAATGGTCTTTTCT
>NZ_JAGNYF010000044.1:0-11351 GCF_017985075.1 Flavobacterium sp. | reverse complement strand
TTTTTAATCGTAATTTCTTCGAAAACAGCAATTTTCTTTCCGTTTTCAAGGAGTTTCGCTTCAATAGTAATCTCATTTTGGGAGAAGGATTGCAGCGCAAATAAAATAAACAATACGATTTTAATTTTTGTCATCTTTTTCTTTAAAGAAGTCAATATTAATAAAAAAAAGGAAATAATCATAAGAAAACACGTTAATTATGACTAATTTTGTATAACTTTTCAAATGAAAATAAAATGAAAATAAAATTATTTTTATTACTTCTGATTTCCAATATTACTTTTTCTCAAGTCGTAATTAATGAAATAGACCCTGATACCCCTTCTACAGATCAAAAAGAATTTATTGAATTAAAATCCGCTACAGCTAATTTTTCATTAAATGGGTATGTATTGGTTTTTTTTAATGCTTCAAGTACAAGCCCTTATGCTGGAACTTTAAGTTACAACGCTATTGATTTAGATGGTTATACTACTGATGTAAATGGGAATTTTTTAGTCGGCAATGTTTTGCTTACACCAACACCTGCCTTGTCTATGTTAGATGCTACGCTTCAAAACGGACCTGATGCTATTGCATTGTATCAAGCAAATGATATCGATTTTCCTTTAAATACACCTGCAACAGCCACGGGTTTGGTTCACGCCATTGCTTATTCAAATACGGCTTCTACACAACCAACCGCGTTAATGACTATTTTAAATGTAACGGTTTGTGTAAACGAAAACGCCACTTCAAATGCGGCCAATCATTCAATTCAAAGAAAAGTTGATGGTACGTATGAAGTAAAAGCACCCACACCAGGTATGAATAATGACGGTTCAGGAATTGTTTTAAATTATATGACATCCACTTTTAATGCGAATACGTATACTGAAGGACAAACCGTTACAATTACATTTACTACAGATACGCCAGTAACCGCAACTACTACTTTTTCCATTTCTTTAAATAATGGAAATTTCAATTCAGCAGATTATACTTTTGATACTACTAATTCAGTAACCATACCTTCAGGTGCAACTTCAGTTACAAAAACAATTTCTTTAATTGATGATACTTTGGAAGAAGGCGATGAAGAATTTGTCCTTTTTATTTCGGGTTTACCCGTAAATGTAGTTTCGAGTAATAATTCGATTGTAAGGCGAGTGGCAGATACGGATTTCCAAGTCTTAAATTTCGGAACACCTTTAGCGCCTACTTACAACACGGTTTCAAGTACCGCTCCAGCAGGTTATTATGCATCTTTAGAAGGATTGTCTGGTGCGGCATTAAAACAAGCCGTGCAAAATATAATTGCGAATCCGTCTGTGGTACGATTACATAGTTATGCAGATATTTGGGAAATTTTAAAAACTTCGGATCAAAATCCTATGAATAGTGGGCAAATATGGGAAATTTACTTGGAACAACCGATGTCTAAAATAGACCAACAACAAAGTTCCAGTATTGTAGGTAAATGGAATAGAGAACATATTTTTTGCCAATCGAGGGGTGGTTTTGAAGTGGCAAATAATGATTCGGCAGATGGAATTGGAGTTTGGACTTCCACGAGTGCTGCTGCAACTGTAGACGGTGTTTCTGATGCACATCATATAAGAGCGGTAAACGGACAAGAAAATTCCTCAAGAAATAATAAAAACTATGGAACTGTTAATTCAACTACAGTATATGCCGGGGCTACAGGTACTCAAGGTTCTTGGCGAGGTGATGTGGCAAGAGCCTGTTTTTATATGGCGGTTCGATTTAACGGTTTAAATGTTGTAAATGGTGATCCAAGCGAAAACAATGGCGCAAATCCTTCAGGAAATATTGGCGATTTAGCTACCTTATTAAGTTGGAACCTTTCGGATCCGAGGGACGATTTTGAAATGAATAGAAACAATTATATTCAAACTTGGCAATACAATAGAAATCCATTTATCGATTATCCGTTATTGGCGAATTATATTTTTGGTTCGCAATATGGTCAACCTTGGTTTTCGGCTTTGGCAAATGAAAGTTTTGAAACAACAGATGTAAAAGTATATCCAAATCCTGCTATAGAACATGTTTTTGTTTCAGGTATTACGAATCTTTCTAAAGTAGAAATTTATACTATTTCGGGGACAAAAGTTTTTGAAAAAACAGTTCATGAAGACCAAATAATTCCTATTTCTTTTCAAGCAGGAATGTATTTTGTTAAAATTAACACAAATGATGAACAAATCATAAAAAAAATAATCGTGAAATAACGTAAAATTGTTTCATTATCAATATTTTTGTAAAAAATAACAACTCAATATAATTTATACAATGAAAGTAACAATAGTAGGTGCAGGAAATGTAGGTGCATCATGTGCTGACGTGATTTCTTACAGAGGAATTGCAAGTGAAGTAGTTTTATTAGACATTAAAGAAGGATTTGCTGAAGGAAAAGCAATGGACATCATGCAATGTGCTACAACTACAGGATTTAACACGCAAGTATCAGGAGTAACAAATGATTATTCTAAAACAGCTGATTCAGATGTAGTAGTAATTACTTCTGGAATTCCAAGAAAACCAGGGATGACTCGTGAAGAGTTAATTGGTATCAACGCTGGAATTGTAAAATCTGTAGCAGAAAACATTTTAAAATTTTCACCTGATACCATTATCGTAGTTGTTTCTAATCCTATGGATACGATGACGTATTTAACGTTAAAAGCTACAGGATTACCAAAAAACAGAATTATTGGAATGGGTGGAGCTTTAGATAGCTCACGTTTCAAATATTATTTATCAAAAGCATTAAACAAACCAGCAAACGATGTTCAAGGTATGGTTATTGGTGGTCATGGTGATACTACTATGATTCCATTAACACGTTTGGCTTCTTATAATGGTGCGCCAGTGTCTAACTATTTATCTCAAGAGGCATTGGATAAAGTAGCGGCTGACACTATGGTAGGTGGTGCTACGTTAACAGGTTTATTAGGTACTTCAGCTTGGTATGCTCCAGGAGCTTCTGTGGCATATTTAGTAGATTCGATCTTAAATAACCAAAATAAAATGATTGCTTGTTCTGTTTTATTAGAAGGTGAATACGGACAATCAGATATTTGTTTAGGTGTACCATGTATTATTGGTAAAAACGGAGTACAAGAAATTGTTGACGTAAAATTAAACGATGCCGAAAAAGCAACTTTTGCAAAATCTGCAGAAGCAGTTAGAGCTATGAATGGCGACTTAAAAGCGGTTTTATCATAAACCCTTTTTAACTATATATAATAAAGCCTGTAGGGATTTCTTACAGGCTTTTTTTTGTTTGAATAGGTAAGCAGATTTAGCGGATTTTCTTTGCGTTCTTTGTAGAACGTAATTTTTGTGTATCTCTGAGAAAATTTTGCGAATCTCTGTGAAATTTGTATCTTTAACTTATGAAACAGAAAATTCAAATAGCCATTCCAGAACCTTGCCATAAAGGTTGGCAAAATATGACACCTGTGGAAAAAGGTCGGTTTTGTGCGTCTTGTCAGAAAACAGTTTTAGATTTTACACATTTATCTGATAATGAAATTATCAAATTGGTCTCTAAGAAAGATAATTTATGTGGAAGAATTAATGTTTCTCAACTCAATAGAAATTTAATCAAAACAAAAATAAAATCTAATTATTTTGGCTATTTTGCGACTTCCGTTTTAGCTTTTTTAGGGTTGGGAGCTGAAAGTGTAATTGCGCAAGAAAAACCTGTTGTAGAACAAACGGATTTGAAATATTTAGATGTAGTTAAAATTAGTAAGAAGAAAATTACTGTAACTGGTGTGGTTACAAATGATGGTAGCGAACCATTATCTGGGGCTAAAGTTATTATAAAAGGTACAAAAAAATGCATTTACGCAGATAAAAATGGTAAATATACTATAGAAGTTAAACCAGGAAAAATTCTTATTTTTTCTTTTTTAGGATTATTAGATAAAGAAGTAATAGTTAGGAATTCTAAAATAATTAATGTGGTACTTCATCAGGGAGAATTGTTAATTGGTCAAGTTATAATAAATTAACTTATTTAATTTTCAAATTTCTTTTCTCTTTATAATACACCTTTGTAGCAATATATAGCGTTTTGTCTAATTCCGCGAAAATGGTACCGTTTTTATCGGTAATATGAAGTGTTTTCGTATAATCCATTTCGTTTTCAGTTTGTACTTTTTTTACGATTTCATTAATTTCTGCAGTAGAAAATTCAAACGTAGCAAAGGCGTGTTCATACGCTGGGCGTTTGAATTTAATATCCGTTTTTTTATCCCAAACCACGTAGTCTTTTCCTAAAATTTGCATTAACTGAATCATATAAATTGGATCAGTTGCAGCAAACAAACTGCCACCAAATATGGAACCTACATAATTTCTATTTTTGTACGATAAAGGAATTTTGATTTTCACCACATGTAAATCTTCAGAAGCGAATATAATTTTTCCACAACTTCTTTTATACATCGGCGAAAGGTTAAAACCAACTTTAAAAAGTGTCGCCTTTTTAAAATACCGATTTAAAAAAGTAAAAAGCGTTTCGTACATATTAAACCGTTAGTTTTTTAACAATTTCTGCAATGGGTAAAATTGCGTGCGTGTCTTCAATACTTGGTCCGGCAACCCAAACTGTTTTGTAGGTTACTTCAGTTGCTGCTTTTTCGGTTGCTTTCATTCCGATGTAAAAACGAATCATTTTTACCCACTTTTTCAAGCTTTTGTTTTTATTTAAAACTTGTTCTAACCAAGTGGTTTTTGTGCCTACTTTTTGAACATAAGGCGTATTAATTACCGAACAAGGAGTGCCCGAAATACGTTCGGTCATTATAATGTCTTTTGCGCCATAATCTACACAAGCTTGTTTGTATTCTTGTGAAACGTCAGCTTCTGTAGAGGCAATAAACGGACTTCCAACAGAAACGCCAATGGCACCATAAGCCAGCATTTTGTCTATATCAGATTTTTTACTTACACCACCAGCGGAAATAACGGGTAGGGAAGTGCCTTCGTTTAATTGTTTGATTAATACTTCAGGTGAAAGATTTCCTCTGTGTCCGCCAGCTTCATTATTTACAGCTACTAATGCATCTGCACCTAAAAGTTCCACTTTTTTAGCGAAGCTTAAATCAGTAACATCACAAAATACTTTGATACCCACTAAGTGCGCTTGATTAATTGTTTCTTCTGGTGAACCTAATGAAGTTAATATAAAATCGACTTTTTCTTCACATAAAACTCGTAATTGCTCTTTGTATTTAAGGTTCGATTTATTTACGATTAAATTAAAACCAAAACTGCCGCCATCCACTTTTGCATTTCTCAATTCAATGATGGCGCTTCGTAGTTCTTCTAATGTTCTATAATTTAAGGCAGGAATACAACCTGCTACACCGCTTTTCATACCTTCAATAACCATTTTAGTATTGGACACCAAAAACATAGGCGCCATGATAATAGGGTATTTTATATTTAAAATTTCGGTTAATTGAGGTTTAGACATAATTGCAAAGTTTATTCAAATATACTAAAAAATAATAGGCGTGCATATAAAAAGTATGTAGGTGAAATCTTTTATCTATTTTCTTTTATCTTAAATCTAAAGTTAAATTTATTTCTTCGGATCGTAACGTCGAGTAACTTCGTTAAACTTATATTTATTTATTTGATTTTTTGTAGATAAATGTACTTCAAAATCTTTCGTTAAAGTAAATTCAAACCCTTCTCTTCTTGTTTTATCAACGGTTTGAGATGCCGTTTTGTTTTTATCTAAAAATTCAATTTCTTTAATTTGACTCACGGTTTGAATATTGCCTAGTATCTTTATTTTGGTGGTAGCTAATTCCCAAATTTCATTTGAAGTAATTAAAGCATTTTCTTTTTTTAATTTCGTTTCTGTCAATATATTTTCAGTATAACTAAAGTGATATAATTTTACATTACCAATAGTAAACGATTTGATTTTAAAATTTGTAGGTTGTTGTGCTTTGTCTTTTGCAGTTATTTCTTTAAGGATAATGGTTTCCTTTTTTCCAGCATTGTCAAGTATTATCGCTAATTTCTGTTTGCCGCCCTCGGTAATAATTTCGGCTTTTAAATTTTCAAAAGTAGCCAAAGCGGTGGAAGTTGTTTTTACAGTTGTTTTAGGTTTTTGAGCCAAACTAACTGTAGTTATAAGAAGCATTAAGGTAAGTAGTATGTTTTTCATGTTGAAAATTTTAAGAATTTGGTGTTACCAAAGTACAAAATAATTTTCATAAAAAAAACCGGCAAGAAATTTTCTTGGCGGTTTTAATTTATATTTTAAAAAGAATTAGTCTTTTTGAGATTGAACGGCTAAGTTATAAATCACTAAACCAAATCCAATTTTGTTGATAGCATCAGCAATGTTATATGCAATATCAATATTTCCTGAAGGAATTACTGAATTGTACCATCCAGTTGTTCCCATCATGTATCCTAATGGATAAATTGACCAACCTACTAATACAAACCAACATAAGATTTTGTGAGCAGCTAATACGTTTCCGCCAGCAGCTTTAGCTAATTTAGAAGCAGATCCTAACCATATTTCGTAAACAATTACAAAATAAGCTAATCCTGAAATACCACCCCATAAAGCAGCTGAATCTTTGTAAACCGTTTCACCTAAGTACCCAGTTACTAACATAACTACAGATAAACCGATCATTTTCCATAATAAATCCGTTTTTGCACCTGCAACTTTTAAGATTAGGAAAAACTCTAAACACATTAACGGCACTGTTAAAATCCAGTCAACGTATCTAAAAAATGTTGGAGATTGTCCAACTTCAGCCCAATATTCTTTCATGTAGAAATAGTGAACTGCAGCAATAAATGTTATTAATCCAGAAACCAGAACAGATGTACGCCATTTTTTATCAAATTGATTTAATGATAAAAAGAAAAAAACAGAAGCTGCCATCATTGCCATACATCCCACAAAGAAAGTAAAGCCTACGTAATCATTTGGTAACATTTCTTTCATTAATAATAAATTTTTCATAATTTTTTGTTTTTAATTAATAATAAATGTTAATTTGTTTAATCAAAGTTAATTAGAATTAAACAAACAAACAAACTTTTGTTTAATTTTTTTTTAAAAAAAATAAACAAAATATGAAAAATTACTACAAAACCGCCATTATACTTAGCTTTTTCGGATTGTGGTTGACTTCATTTTTTTCTATTGAAAATCAGATATTTACGGGTTTTTCTTTAATTTTGACCTTTGGAATCTTACATGGGGGTAACGATATTATGATTGCAAAGAACATATTATTGCAAAAAAGAGACTTTTCTTTTATACAAATTCTAAGTTTTTATATTGGCATAATTAGTATTTGTTCCTTTTTATTCTATTTGGTTCCTTCTTTAATATTGTTTTTGTTTATTTTAGTTAGTGGTTATCATTTTGGCGAACAACAATTACGATTTTTAAATAAGGATAAAAACAAAATAATAATTGAAGGAATTCAATTGCTTCATGGGTTGTTAATTCTGTTTTTCTTATTTGAATTTCACAGTAAACAAGTTCGAGATATTATTTTTGATATTACTTCAATTAATATTACACCTAATAGTATTACATATAGTTTGTATAGTATATTGATAGTATTTAGTTTAGGATATTTTTATTTGTTAGTGAAAAATAAAAACTTAATTAAGATACTTTTTAAAGAGTTGTTCTTTTTGTTGGTATTTGTAATTATATTTAAAGTGTCCTCACTAATTTGGGGTTTTACAATTTATTTTATTCTTTGGCATAGTTTACCTTCTATATTTGATCAAATTACGTTTTTGTATGGAGACTATTCAAAATTAAATTTTATAAAGTACATTAAAGCAGCAGCCTTGTATTGGTTTGCTTCCTTAATAGGCTTGGCTGTTTTTTATTTTTTTCTTAACGACATTAAACATTTCAATGCCTTGTTTTTTGTTTTTTTAGCAGCAATTACATTTCCGCATGTATTGGTAATTTTATTCATGCAACTTAAAATAAAAAAAACCGAGTAATTTCTTACTCGGTTTTTTGCTATTTAAATTTAAGGTTTACTCGTAAATCTTACTTCGTAACTCGTAAATTATTTTACTTCTTCAAATTCTACATCTTGTGTAGTATCACCTGAAGCTTGTGGTTCTGCTTGTGCAGCTCCTTGAGCATCTCCAGTGTTGTACATTTCAGCAGATGCGTTTGTCCAAGCTGTATTGATTTTCTCTAAAGCAGGCGTAATTGCAGCAACATCTTTTGCTTCGTAAGCCATTTTTAATTCAATTAAAGCTAAGTTAATGGCTGTTTTGTTATCTTCTGATAATTTTTCACCAAATTCACCTAATTGTTTTTCCGTTTGGAAAATCATAGAATCTGCTTCATTTACTTTATCAGCTGTTTCTTTTGCAATTTTGTCTGATTCAGCATTTAATTCTGCATCTTTTTTCATTCTTTCGATTTCTTCAGCTGTTAAACCAGAAGACGCTTCGATACGAATATCGTGAGATTTTCCAGTTCCTTTATCAGTTGCAGAAACTTTAATGATACCATTAGCATCAATATCAAAAGTTACTTCAATTTGAGGAATACCTCTTGCTGCTGGTGGAATACCATCTAAATGGAAACGACCAATAGTTTTGTTATCAGCTGCCATTGTTCTTTCACCTTGAATAACGTGAATTTCAACACTTGGTTGGTTGTCTGCAGCCGTTGAGAAAACTTGAGATTTTTTTGTTGGGATAGTAGTGTTAGACTCAATTAATTTCGTCATTACATTACCCATAGTTTCGATACCTAATGATAAAGGCGTAACGTCTAATAACAATACATCTTTTACATCACCAGTTAAAACCCCACCTTGAATCGCTGCACCAATAGCAACAACTTCATCAGGATTTACTCCTTTTGATGGTTTTTTACCGAAGAATTTCTCCACTTGTTCTTGGATAACTGGGATACGAGTAGAACCTCCAACTAAGATAACTTCATCAATATCAGAAACTGATAAACCTGCATCTTTTAAAGCTTTAACTACTGGTTCCATTGAACGTTTGATTAAAGAATCAGCCAATTGTTCAAATTTAGCACGAGTTAATGTTTGTACTAAGTGTTTTGGTCCTGAAGCCGTAGCCGTAACGTATGGTAAGTTAATTTCTGTTTGAGCAGAAGCAGATAATTCAATCTTAGCTTTTTCAGCAGCTTCTTTTAAACGTTGTAACGCTGTTGGGTCTTTTCTTAAATCTAAACCTTCAGCAGCATTAAAGTCGTTTGCTAACCAGTCAATAATTACTTGGTCAAAATCGTCTCCACCTAAGTGTGTATCTCCATTAGTAGATAATACTTCAAAAACACCATCTCCTAATTCTAAGATAGAGATATCAAAAGTACCACCACCTAAATCGAATACAGCAATTTTTTGATCTGTACCTTGTTTGTCTAATCCGTAAGCTAATGCCGCAGCAGTTGGCTCATTGATAATTCTCATTACTTTTAAACCTGCAATTTCACCAGCTTCTTTAGTCGCTTGACGTTGTGCATCGTTAAAATATGCAGGAACAGTAATTACTGCTTCTGAAACTGAATGACCTAAATAGTCTTCAGCAGTTTTTTTCATTTTTTGCAAAGTCATTGCAGATAATTCTTGTGGCGTATATAAACGTCCATCAATATCAACACGTGGTGTATCGTTATCACCTTTAACTACTTTGTAAGCAACAGTAGAAGCCTCTTTAGAACTTTCCGAGAACTTGTTACCCATAAATCTTTTAATAGATGCAATAGTTTTAGTTGGGTTAGTTACCGCTTGTCTTTTAGCAGCATCTCCAATTTTAATTTCTCCACCTTCTACAAATGCAATTACAGATGGTGTTGTTCTTTTTCCTTCTGCATTAGCAATTACAACTGGTTCTCCACCTTCCATTACAGAAACACAAGAATTGGTTGTACCTAAATCGATTCCAATAATCTTACTCATTTTATTTAATTTTAAATTTTATTCGGTTTATTTTTTAAACTCTTTTTTGGATAAGTCAAGTTTTGTGCCAATAATTATATAGGTATAAAATTGGCAGTATTTCTTTTGTATGGCAAAAATATCTGACATTGTGTCATTTCATTTTTTGCTAACGTGTTGGTAATCTGTCAGAATTCAGCTGTATTTCCTAAATTAAGTAAATCAAAATTCTCTAATCCACATTCAAAGTTGTATCTTTGCCCTTCAAAATACAAATATGACATTTCAAGATTTACATTTACATAGAAATATACTTCAGGTTTTAGAAGAAGAAAAATATATTACGCCAACGCCTATACAACAACAAGCTATACCTATTATATTAGAAGAGCACGATTTAGTGGGTTGTGCCCAAACAGGAACAGGTAAAACCGGCGCATTCGCTATTCCAATTTTAAATTATTTACATCCAATCGTAGGTTCAAAAACGAAACGTAAAGTAATTAGAACCTTAGTTTTAGCTCCTACACGTGAGTTGGCACACCAAATACAAGATAGTTTTGCTACCTACGGAAAATATATGAATACCAAATCGATGGTGATTTATGGTGGTGTAAGTCAGGTACCACAAGTGCAACAACTAAAAGACGGTGTGGACATCTTAATTGCTACTCCTGGTCGTTTTTTAGATTTAAATAAGCAAGGGTTTTTAGATATGGATAACCTACATCATTTGGTGATTGATGAAGCGGATCAAATGTTAGATATGGGTTTTATTAATGATGTTAAGAAAATCATTAAGTTAATTCCCGAAAACCGTCAAACATTATTGTTTTCTGCAACTATGCCAGTGGCGATTAGAGAATTGGCAGATCAATTTTTAAAGAAACCAAAATATGTTTCGGTAGCACCAATTTCTAGCACAGCAGAAAGAGTGAACCAAAAAGTATACATGGTTCAAAAAGAAGACAAGAGAAAATTATTGATTCATTTAATTGAAGAAGAAAATATAAATAATGTGTTGGTTTTTGTACGAACGAAACACAGCGCAGACAATGTGGTAAAAGCATTAAAAGTGAAAAATATTTCTGCTGAAGCGATTCACGGAAATAAATCTCAAAACAACAGAATAAAAACGTTAGATGGATTTAAGAGTCAAGAAATCTCCGTTTTGGTGGCTACAGATATTGCCGCTCGTGGTATTGATATCGATTTGTTACCTTATGTCATTAATTTCGATTTGCCAAACATCCCAGAAACTTACGTACACCGAATTGGTAGAACGGGTAGAGCAGGTAATGAAGGTTTAGCGATTTCTTTTTGTGGAAAAGACGAATTGCCGTACTGGAAAGACATTGAAAAACTAACCCGTCAGCAAATTAAAGTAGTGAAAGA
>NZ_JAGNYF010000043.1 GCF_017985075.1 Flavobacterium sp. | reverse complement strand
TCCAAATCTTCTTTTTTTTAGTGATGTCTTCATCACTTTTTGCGCAATTTAATGTAAACAACTTGTCTCTTGAGGCAGGTTATGGTTATACAGGTGCTATAGGACCTTATCAAAAATTGTATAAATCTAATTTTTCTGGATTGAATCATTATAATGTAGGAATACGATATATGTTTAACGAAAAATTCGGAGCAAAAGTCGCTTATAAATTAGACCATTTTGTAAATGACCCAGGAGGGAAAGTTGGAATTACATATAGTGCGGTTGCTGTATCTGGAATTTATAATGTGGGTAAACAATTAGGTTTAACCTATTTAACAAGAGATAAAGTAGGAATAAACGCCCACGTAGATGCAGGTGTTGCATTTGGATACATGATTGGACAAAACAAACACGAAAAAATTGGTGTGGTGGGAATTGGACTTACACCAATGTATAACATCTCAAATAATTTTGCCTTAACTGCTGATTTTACTCATAATTTTACCATGAAACAGCATTATGGATTTGACGGAATCTTGCTAAATAAAGATTACACACCAAAATCAGGAAGTTATTATAATTTTTCAGTTGGTTTAATCTATTATTTAGGGGAAAATAAATACCATTCAGATTGGTATTAAAATCATAAATTTTATAAAAATTTTACAAGCAACTTTTTAATTCTTAAACAGGAATAGAAGTTGCTTTTTTTATGCAAAAAACACGAACATTTCTTAATTTTTTCTAAAAAAACACCATTAACCATATAATTTAACGGACAATTAACAACTTTTATTATTTTTATATAGCATCTTGCGTTGTTAAAGTATTTTTTTAAAATTTACAGAAAATAATTCAAAATAAAATGCAAGAAAATAATACAGGTATAGACATTAGTGCGCTTAATGAAAAAATAGAAAACGAAAGTGCTTTTATTGATTTGCTTACTTCAGAATTAAGCAAAGTAATTGTAGGGCAAAAATCAATGATAGAACGCTTGTTAATTGGCTTATTAGGTCAAGGGCATGTTTTATTAGAAGGGATGCCTGGGTTAGCCAAAACATTAGTTATAAATACACTTTCTAAGGCAGTACACGGTAGTTTTCATCGTATTCAATTTACACCAGATTTGCTTCCTGCAGACGTGGTAGGAACTATGGTGTACAATTTCAAAGAAAATGAGTTTTCTGTAAAAAAAGGTCCCATTTTTGCCAATTTTGTTTTGGCAGATGAAATTAACAGAGCACCTGCAAAAGTACAATCTGCTTTATTGGAAGCAATGCAAGAAAAGCAAGTAACAATTGGTGAAACTACGTATAAATTAGACACACCTTTTTTAGTTTTAGCTACACAAAACCCAGTAGAACAAGAAGGAACATATCCGTTACCAGAAGCACAAGTAGACCGATTTATGCTAAAAACCATTGTCGATTATCCGAAAATGGAAGAGGAACAACTTATTATTCGTAACAGTTTAATGGAAAATACGGCTACTATAAATTCTGTGGTAAGCATCGCACAAATCATCAAAGCACAACAAACCGTAAAGGAAGTGTATATGGATGAGAAAATTGAAAAATATATTTTAGATATTGTTTTTGCTACACGTTACCCAGAAAAATATAGATTAGACAGTTTAAAACCACTTATTAGCTTTGGTGCATCGCCTCGTGGAAGTATCAATTTGGCTTTAGCGGCAAAATGTTATGCTTTTATCAAACGAAGAGGTTATGTAATTCCTGAAGATGTTAGAGCTGTTGTTCACGATGTATTACGCCACAGAATCGGTATTACTTATGAAGCTGAAGCCGAAAACATCACTACAGAAGACATTATCAATAAAGTTTTAAATCAGGTACAAGTACCTTAATGAGTGCATAGGAAAGTAATTAGTAAAGCGTTTTTACGAAATACTAAACACGAAAATGGAAACGAAAGAGTTACTTAAAAAAGTCAAAAAAATTGAAATTAAAACCCGAAGATTGAGCGATCATATTTTCTCGGGACACTATCACACGTCTTTTAAAGGACGAGGAATGACTTTTTCTGAAGTGCGTCAATACCAATATGGAGATGATTTTAGAGCCATAGATTGGAATGTTTCTGCTAGAAATAATGACGCATTTGTAAAAATATTCGAAGAGGAACGTGAATTAACCATGATGTTAGTTATCGACTGCTCAGCGTCTCAGAATTTTGGAACTTCGGCTCAAAATAAAAAAGATATGGTAACCGAAATTGCTGCTACGTTAGCTTTTTCAGCCACACAAAACAACGATAAAATAGGGTTAGTTTTATTTACAAACGAAATTGAATTATACATTCCGCCCAAAAAAGGGAAATCACACGTTTTAAGAATTATCCGAGAATTAGTCGAATGGCAACCGAAAAGCAAAACTACCAACGTGGCATTTGCATTAGAATTTTTGTCAAGCGTAATAAAAAAACGAGCAATTGTGTTTTTAATTTCCGATTTTATGACTGCCGAATTCCAAAAGCCGTTGCAAATTGCTTCAAAAAAACACGATGTAACAGGCATTAGAATATTTGATTCACGTGAAAAATCACTTCCAAATGTTGGAATTATTCAAATGCAAGACGCAGAAACCGAACAACTGATTTGGTTAGACACACAAACCGAAACTACTCGTTTGGAATACGAGAAAAATTACAAAACCAAGGTTGAAATTTGCCAAAATATTTTCCGTAAATGTGCCGCAGGATTAGTAGAAACAGAAACAAATGAAAGTTACGTAACAAAATTAGTAACCTATTTTAAAAGTAGAGCCTAATGCGAATTAAATTCATTTTTCTTTTCCTGTTTTCAGTAGTTGTAGGGTTTTCCCAAACGATAGGAACAACTGTATCTAAAAAGGAAATTAAAATTGGCGAACAAATTCAGCTTACTTTAAAAACAAAAGTAAACGAAAAAGAGGTCGTATTTTTCCCCGATTTAGATTCGATAGGCAAATTGGAAGTGGTGCAATCTTTTCCACCAGAAAAAAATAAAAAAGGCAACCAAATCGAGTGGATAAAAAAATACAATCTTACGCAATTTGATGCAGGCACCTATAAAATTCCTGCACTTGAGGTAGTAATAAACACTAAAAAAACCAAATCTGAAAGTATAGAAATTTCCGTAATTGATGTGGAAGTAGATACTACGAAACAAAAAATGCACGAAATTAAAGAAGACGAAATACTTTCTATACAACCAGAAGAAAAACAACAAGAACTTTCCGATTATCAACTAATTTTAGGATTATTTTTTGCTTTTTTCTTAGCAGGCATATTATATATAATTTTGCGAATAAAACAGCGTAAAAAAACAAAATCAGAAGCCTATATTTCTCCATATAATAAAGCTTTTTTAGCTTTTTCAGAAGTAAACGCCAATGCCAATTCCAAAGAATATTATTCTAATTTAACCGAAATAATAAAATCGTATTTTGAAATAACGTTAGAATTTTCTGCGTTGGAAAGCACTACGGAACAGTTTATTTTTAAACTTAAAAAAGCGGTACAAAATAAGAAATATGAAATTTCAGAAACGACTATTTCACAAATTGAAACCCTTTTTATTAAGGCAGATTTAGTAAAATTTGCAAAAATTATTATTTCTCTACCAGAACAAAATGCAGATAAAATAGCTTCGGAAAATTTAATTAATGTTTTTCATAAAACATTACCCGTTTCTGCCGAAGAACATCAAGTTGCATTAGCCAAATTAGCAGAAATAGTACAACAAAATAAATATAAAAACATCAGACAAACGGCATTTATTGTTACTTTTTTAGTGGCAATGGTTTCTGTAGTTTTCTTTTTTGGATGGGAAAATGTAACCAATTATTTTTCTGCAAAAATTAACGGAAAAGATGCCGATTATTATCTAAAAAAAGAATGGATCGTTTCAGAATACGGATTGCCTATTTTGCAAGTAGAAACGCCAGAAGTTTTAGTTCGTGATTTGGTGACATCTAAAAATCCAAACATTAAAAATATAGCTCAGTTTTCTTGGCAAAAACCGGAAGATAAATTAGCAATTTCAGTACAAACCATCGCGTATAAAGATTCTGTAAAAGTAAATTTAAAACAGCTTTTTAATGACGAATTAGGTCAGTTAATGCAAGAACAAGCTAAGAAAATTCAAACTACAGCTAAAAAATTCAAAAACGTAAAAGCGCTTTCTGGTGATGTTTTAGAAGGAACTTTTGAAATAAACGAAGGGAATGAAACCAAAAAAATGCGATTTTTCACGGTTTTTATTTCTGATAGTTACGGTTTGCAAACAGTCAGAATTACCCACGATGCTAAGGACAAATTAGCTAAAGATTTTATAGATCGTATTACAAATAGTCTCGAACAAATAAATCAAGAAGATGAATAGCGCCTTTATGCATCCTCATTTTTTATGGTTGTTATTGGTAATTCCAATAGCGGTGTTTTGGCATTATACAACAATAAAACAACAACATCCAGCCATAAAAATAAGTACAACAGAAGGGTTTTCTATACCAAAATCTTGGGTAATGAAATGCCGCCCATTTTTGTTTTTGTTAAAAATTGTAGCCTTAGGATTTGTAATTATAGCTTTAGCACGACCAAGAAACACCCAAAAATCAAGTTATACGGATAGTAAAAACGGAATTGATATTGTTATTGCTACCGATGTATCGGGAAGTATGCTAGCAACCGATTTTAAACCAAATCGATTGGAAGCCATAAAAAAAGTAGCCGAAACATTTATAAAGAAAAGAACAAACGACAGAATTGGTTTAGTGGTGTATGCTGGCGAAAGTTATACACGAACTCCAGTAACTTCAGATAAAACAATGTTGTTACAATCATTAAAAGAAGTGCAATATAATGGCTTGGTACTTCAAGACGGAACTGCCATTGGAATAGGTTTAGGTACCGCAATAAACCGAATTAAAAATAGCAAAGCAAAATCTAAAATTATCATTTTATTAACGGATGGGGTAAACAATGTCGGAAGTTTAGATCCCATTTCGGCAGCAGAAATTGCTAAAGACTATGGAATAAAAGTATATACTGTTGGAGTAGGAACAAACGGAATGGCTAATTTTCCAGTAGCAAAAGACAGTAATGGAAATATTGTTTTTCAACCTCAAAAAGTGGAAATTGATGAGAAAATTCTACAAGAAATCGCAGCAATAACCAAAGGAAAATATTTCAGAGCTACTGATAACAATAAATTAGAAGCTATTTATGATGAAATCGACGGTTTAGAAAAGTCTAAGATTATAGAAAATCGCTTAATGCTATTTGACGAACAATTTCGTACTTGGTTACTTATAGGTTTGTTTTTTCTTGTATTAGAAATGATTTTAAGTCGCACACTATTTAAAAGTTTTATATAATGTTTGAATTTGAATCGCCATATTATTTTATTTTGTTGTTGCTTATTCCAATTGGAATAGTAGCTCAAAATAGCTATGTAAAATGGCAAACCGAAAAACAAGCAGCATTTGGCGAGCAGCAAGCAATGGAGAAACTTTTAATGCGAGCGTCTAAAAACAAATCAAGAATAAAATTTATGCTACAAATAATGGCTGTTTTTTTTATTGTTTTGGCGTTGGTGAATCCTAAATTGGGGTCAAAAGTTGAAACAGTTCCAGCAAAAGGAGTAGAAATAGTATTTGCCATTGATGTTTCAAAAAGTATGTTGTGTACAGACATTCAGCCCAACCGTTTGGAAAAATCCAAGCAGATAATTACACAAATTATCAATTCAATTGGTAGCGACAGAATAGGCATTGTAGCTTATGCCGGAAGTGCTTACCCTGTGTTGCCTATGACAACGGATTATGAATTGGCAAAAATGTTTACACAAAGTATGAGTACAGATATAATATCTTCTCAAGGAACAGCAATTGAAAGTGCCATTCAAACCAGTGTGGATTTCTTTGACAATCCAAATTCGGGAAAAGCCATTATTTTGCTTTCAGATGGTGAAGATCACGAAAATACTTCTTTTGATGTAGCCAAAATAACAAAAGAAAAAAACGTAAAAATAATTACTGTTGGTATTGGAACTTCAAATGGCGGCACAATTGAATTTGTTGATGAATTGGGTTTTCAACAAGTTAAAAAAGATAAAAACGGTCAAGTTGTAACTACGAAACTAAACGAAGAAGTTTTACAAAAAATAGCTTCGGAAACCAATGGAACGTATTGTAATGATACACAAATATCAAAAGTGGTTGCCACTATAAAATCGGCATTAGCATCGGTAAAACAACAAGAATTTAAAGCCCAACAATTGGCCCAAAAGCAATCGCAATTTCAGTGGTTTTTAGGCATTGCATTTGTATTATTACTCTTAGAATTTTTTATAACAAACCAGAATTTTAAAGGTTTTCATATCAAAAATTGGTTTCAAAACAAACAAATTAACTTGGTATTTCTTTTATTTTTCGCGTCTGCAACTGCATTTTCACAGGAAAATAAAACAGTGAATTTTCAACAAAACGAAAAACAATTACGAGTAATAAAAGCAAAAGAAAAAAACCAAAAACAACAAGCAACATACAATTTAGGCAATACAATTTATAAAAACAAAAAGTATGGCGAAGCGATAAGCAACTTTAAAAATGCCGCTCAAACCGCAAAAAATAACGCACAAAAACACAAAGCGTTTCATAATTTAGGAAATGCATATATGCAAGATAAAAATTATAAATTAGCAGTTGCATCCTACAAAAATGCTTTAAAGGCGAACGCTAAAGACGAAAAAACAAGATATAATTTAGCGTTAGCAAAAAAATTATTAAAAAAATACCCGCCAAAACCAAATCCTAAAAAGGAGAAAAAGGATAAGGAAGATAAAAAGAAAAACGACAAAGACAAGTCAAAAAATAAGGATAAAAAGACACCTAAAAAACCAAGCGCAAACAAACAAAGAATGGATAATGTGCTAAAAGCAATAAGCAACGAAGAAAAAAAAGTACAAGAAAAAGTAAATGCCAACAAATCAAAAACAAACACAACAAGTACAGAAAAAGATTGGTAAAATCATAAACACATAGAAACATAGATTAAGAATTGTTTTTAAAAAAGTTTTATTTCGAATTTACTATAAATAAAAAACAGATGTAACCATTTAGAAATTGAGAAAATTAAGGGATAACTTAATAAACTTAATGTCTTAATGGTTAAATTCAAGTAGTAATTTGAAACTTAAATGAAGTATTTAATTTATTCATTTTAGTCAACTTAGCTATGTTTGCTTTAAATAAGTGAAACGCCTTTTCATAAAAACAAAAACTATGTTTCTATGTGTTTAAAAAAACAAAAAAATGAATAATAAAATAAAAACACTACTAACCTTACTGCTTTTCTCTTTTCTTACCTTTTCTCAGGTAAAATTAGAGGTAAAAGCTGAAAAAACGAACCTTAAAATTGGTGAAGTAATTCAGGTTAATTATATTTTTAACGAAGAAGGCTCAAACTTTACGCCGCCTAATTTTAATGGGTTTAATAAAGGGGGTTCGTATGTTTCTTCTAATGAAGAATACATAAATGGAGATTATGCCATACAACAAGTATATACCTTTGTAATTCAGGCTGCTAAAGCTGGAAAATTAGTTCTTTCTCCTGCAACTATTAAATTTAATGGTAAAACATACGCATCAAAACCTGTAGCTGTTTCTGTTTCAAATGAAAAAGCTGCTGATGCCATACAGAGAAACCAAAATTCAACCAACGTACCGAAACCTGCTGCAGTAAATAAATCCATTTCTGGCGCAAATAATTTATTGTTTATTGATGTAGAAGTTAGTAAAACTACCGCATTTGTAAATGAACCAGTTGAGGTGTTTTATCGTATTTATTTGGCTCCTAATTTAGAGATTGAACTGAACAAAAATATGGTTACAAAATTTAATAACTTTTGGAGTCAAACGGAAGATGTGCAGGGCGGATGGGAGCGAAAGGTTGTAAATAATAGAGTATACAAATCTAAAATTTTCAAGAAAGCCATTTTGTATCCTCAAAAAATTGGAAAATTAGAAATAACACCAATTACATTAGATTTAAATATCAGTTATCCAACAGGAGATTTTGATTTTTTTGGCGATCCAGAATTTGATGTTGCCAGAAGAGAAATTGTTTCTAATACAAAACATCTTCAAGTAAGTTCATTGCCAGAAAAAGGGAAACCAGATAATTTTACAGGTGCCGTTGGTACTTTTGAATTTAAAGCAAATGTTACTAAAAACGAATTAAAATCGGGCGAATCATTACAATTGGATTTGATTGTTTCTGGAAAAGGAAATTTAAAATTATTTGAAATCCCTAAACCTAATTTACCATCTAATTTTGAAATTTACGAACCAAAACATCAAGAATTTGTAAACGAAAACATAAACGGAATTTCAGGTAAAATTGTAGATAGTTATACCATAATTCCTCAAGAAAAAGGAAGTTTTAAAGTAAAATCTCAGTATTTTTCTTTTTTCGATATAAAATCAAAAACATACAAAACCATTTCATCTGAAGTTATTAATTTAGACGTTTCACAAGGCGAAAACCAAGCGAATGTTACTTCGGTTTCAAAATCTAAATTAGCTGAAAAATCTCAAAAAACAGAACTAACATCAGGTTTTGAGTTCACCTTTTTACATTTTATTGGAGGTGTAACTTTAGCAGGTTTGGCGTTATTGTTTTTTACATTAAAAAGAAATAAATCGGCTGTTCCTGAAACGGTAATAACAGAAATAAAACCTGAAAAAAAGGAGTTTTCTGTAAACGATATGCAACAATTTATAACAAATAAAGAAGTGTTTTATCAGGAAATGGAACTCAAAATCAATGCATTTTTACACTATAAATTTGGTTTAGAAAAAGCAGAATTAAATAAAGAAAACATCATTCAAAAATTTCAGGAAAACCACATTTCTCAAGAAAACACTAACGATTTTATAGGACTTTTGCAAAATTGCGAAAAAGTAAGATATATGCCAACATCTGATGGAAATATGCAATTGGATTTTGAAAAACTACAACAATTAGTACAAATTATTAACGTGTAAACGCAATAATCGTAATATAATTTTGTTTAGTGTATATTTGTAGTTCAACTAATTTTATGAAAAAAATACTTTTCTATTTATTCTTTTGTTTTTCGATACTTTCTTTTTCACAACAGAAATTATGGAAAGGTTATTTTTCATACAATGAAATTACAGACGTTTGTATTTCCGACCAAAAAGTGTATTCCAGCACTAAAAACTCAGTATTTAACAAAGACGTTTCCTCAAATATTTTAACTACTTTTACTTCAGTAAATGATGTAAAACCAGATGAAATTACTGCTATTTTACACACGACAAATAATTATACTTTAATTGGAAATAAAAACGGATTAATTATTCTAATAAAACCAGATGGCTCAACGCTTAATAAAGTTGATATTATTACCGATGTGCCTGTGCCAGCCAACAGTAAAAAAATTAACGATTTTTATGAGTACAACGGGAAAGTATACGTGTCTACGCAATACGGAATTACAGTAATTAAATTGTCTAATTTTGAAATTGAAAACAGTTTTTATATTGGAAATTCAGGAGAATTTATAGATGTTTTACAAACTACAGTTTTTAATAATGAAATTTTTGCAGTAACCCGAACACAAGGCATAAAAAAAGCAAGTATAACCAATCCTTTTTTATACGATTTTTCGCAATGGTCGGTTTTTAATTCAGGAAACTGGTCTAGTTTAGTAGTTTTTAGCAATCAACTAATTGCAACAGATTTTTCTACTAATATTTACAAATTTGTTGGCAATGCACCACAAGTTTTTAGCACACACTACACTGTTCCACTAAAGCTAAGAACCGATGGCGAATATTTAACTTTTACAGGTCAGTATCAAGTAAATGTGTATAATAGTAGTTTAACACTTATAGCATCTACATTTCAAGTAACCGGTGTTTCAGAATTACTTACTTGTGCCATAACTAAAAACGATAAATTATATATTGGAACTGCAAAAAACGGATTATATGAAGCGCCTTTAAGCAGTAATTTAGTATTTGCAAACATTTCACCAAATGGACCTATTGAAGATTTGGCTTTTAAAGTAACCAAAACCAAAAACGACATATGGTTAACTCACGGAAGTTATGACAGAACCTACACACCAGATTATAAATTACAAGGTATTAGCATTTTTAACACCAATACGGGTTGGACTAAAATTCCAAACACCGAAGTAGCAGGTGCTGTTACGCTAGCAGCTATAGTAGAAAACCCAAGAAATAGCAGTGAAGTTTTTGTAGCTTCAGGACAAAGTGGTTTGTTGAAATTTACAAATAAAACAAATCCTTTTTTATTCAATCAAACCAATTTTTTAGAATCGTTACTGTTACCGCCGCCAAACCAAAACTATATCTCGGTGCGAATAAACGGAATGAAATATGATAAAGACGGTAATTTATGGCTAACAAATGCTTCAGTTAATAACGGCTTAAAAGTATTGAAAAACAACAATACTTGGCAGTCGTATAATTTAAGTGCAGTAATTCAAAACCCCACTTCTTTGAATTATGGCAACATAGACATCGATAAAAATGGTACTAAATGGACGGCTACTTATGCTGGTGGTGTACTTGCTTTTAATGAAAAATACAATAATAAATTCATAATCATTAACGAAGAAAACGGGAATTTACCTAACAATGATGTGCGATGTGTAGCTGTAGATAACAAAAACCAACTTTGGATTGGAACGTTTAAAGGGTTACGAATTTTAAATAGCGTAGATAGATTTATTTCCGAAACAGCATTAACAACAACAAATATTGTCATTCAGGATGGTGATTTGGCACAAGAATTATTTTACCAACAAGTAATTCAAGATATTAAAGTAGATGGTGCCAATAATAAATGGGTAGCTATTGCAGACGCTGGCGTTTTTCAGGTTAGCCCAAATGGACAAACAACTTTACGAAGATTTACAAAAGAAAACTCGCCATTACCAAGTAATAATGTATTAGATATTGAAATTGATGAGGTTTCAGGTGAAGTGTTTTTTGCTACCGATAAAGGACTGGTTTCCTTTTTAGGAGCTGCCACAAAAGGTGACGACGATTTACAAAACGTCTACATATATCCAAATCCAGTTCGACCAGAATATTCTGGAACGGTTAAAATATCAGGATTGATGGACAAAGTAAATTTGAAAATCACAGATATTGAAGGGAATTTGGTTTTTGAAACCACATCTTCTGGCGGAACGGTAGAATGGGATACCACTGCATTTGGAAAATATAAAGTCGCTTCTGGCGTATATATGGTTTTTGTTTCGTCTAACGATGCCGCAGAAACTACGGTAAAAAAAATAATGGTAATTAGATAATGCAAATAAAAACCAAAGCCATTGTTTTAAGCGCCATTAAGTACCAAGAAAAAAGTTTAATTGTTAAATGTTTTACGCAATCAGACGGGTTAAAATCTTATTTCATAGCAAGTGCTTTTTCTTCTAAAAAATCGAATCAAAAAATAGCTTATTTTCAGCCGTTAAATATTCTAGATATAGAAGCCAATCATAAAAATAAAGGCACTTTAGAGCACTTTAAAGAAGTAAAACTCGCGTACAATTATCAAAACATAAATACGGATATTGTAAAAAGCGCTATGGTTTTTTTCTTATCAGAAGTCGTTCATAATAGTGTTTTTGAAGAAGAAAAAAACGAGAATTTATTTTCATTTTTAGAAACGTCTTTGTTGTGGTTAGATGCAAATGATTCAGTTTCAAATTTTCATTTGATTTTTCTTTTAGAACTCACAAAATTTTTAGGATTTTATCCGCAAATACAGGAAACAGATTTCGCCTATTTTGAAATGATTGACGGTGTTTTTTCACCCTTTCAAGGCACAAGTTGCCTAAACGCACACGAAACGAATTTGCTTAAAAAAGCATTACGATTAAGATATGACGACAATCAAAAAGTATTTGCAGGAACAGAGCGACAAATACTGTTAAAAATTCTTTTAGATTATTATGCCATTCATTTAGATGGTTTTAAAAAACCAAAATCGTTAGACGTCTTAAAAGAAGTTTTTTCTTAACCTACAACTTTTGCCTTATACCTTTTGCCTTTTCTCTTTAAATCCTTACTTTCGCAAATTGATTTAAGATAGCGACAAAATGAGTACAAAATTTACAGAATACAAAGGACTTGACTTACCAACGGTAGCATCAGAAGTTCTTGATTTTTGGAAGGAAAACAACATCTTTGAAAAAAGTGTATCTACACGTGAAGGAAACCAACCATTTGTATTTTTTGAAGGACCACCTTCTGCAAACGGATTACCTGGAATTCACCACGTAATGGCGCGTGCGATTAAAGATATTTTTTGTCGATATAAAACTCAAAAAGGATTTCAAGTAAAACGAAAAGCAGGTTGGGATACACACGGATTACCTGTAGAATTAGGTACTGAAGCCGCTTTAGGAATTACAAAAGAAGATATTGGAAAAACCATTTCTGTTTCAGATTACAACGAAGCGTGTAAGAAAACAGTTATGCGTTATACCGACGTTTGGAATGACTTAACCGAAAAAATGGGCTATTGGGTAGATATGGAAGATCCGTATGTGACCTACAAATCCAAATATATGGAATCGGTTTGGTGGTTGCTAAAACAAATTTATAACAAAGATTTGCTTTACAAAGGCTACACCATTCAACCGTATTCGCCAAAAGCAGGAACAGGTTTATCTTCGCACGAAGTCAATCAGCCAGGTTCGTATCGTGATGTTACGGATACGACTGTAGTAGCGCAATTTAAAACCAAAAACGAAACGTTACCAAGCTTTTTACAAAGTTTTGGAGACATACATATTTTAGCTTGGACTACTACGCCTTGGACGTTGCCATCAAATACAGCGTTAACCGTAGGCCCAAAAATTGACTATGTTTTAGTACAAACATATAATCAATATACTTTTGAACCTGTAAATGTTATTTTAGCTAAAAACCTTGTCGGAAAACAATTTGGAAAAGGATTTTTTGCTAGCACAGAAGTAACTGATTTCGAAAATTTCAAAGCAGGCGATAAAAATATTCCATTTAAAATTTTAGCCGAATGTAAAGGTTCAGATTTAGTAGGAATTCGTTACAAACAATTGATGCCATTAGCGTTACCGCATCAAAACCCAGAAAATGCGTTTAGAGTAATTGCTGGAGATTTTGTAACTACAGAAGACGGAACAGGAATCGTTCACACCGCACCTACTTTTGGTGCAGATGATGCAAAAGTAGCCAAAGAAGCAACTCCAGAAGTACCACCAATGTTGGTTTTAGATGAAAATGGAAATGCAGTTCCTTTAGTAGATTTGCAAGGAAAATTTATTTCTAATTTAGGTGATTATTCTGGCAAATATGTTAAAAACGAATATTACAATGAAGGTGAAGCACCAGAACGCTCTGCCGATGTAGAAATTGCTATTCAATTAAAAGAAGAAAACAAAGCCTTTAAGGTTGAAAAATACGTACACAGTTACCCACATTGTTGGCGAACAGACAAACCCATTTTATATTATCCGTTAGATTCTTGGTTCATTAAAGTAACTGAAATCAAAGACCGAATGTTCGATTTAAACGAAACCATCAACTGGAAGCCAAAAGCTACTGGAGAAGGTCGTTTTGGAAATTGGCTAAAAAACGCCAACGATTGGAACTTATCGCGTTCAAGATATTGGGGAATTCCTTTGCCAATATGGAGAAATGAAGAAGGCACAGAAGAAATTTTAGTAGGTTCGGTAGCAGAATTATATGAAGAAATTGAAAAAGCAATTGCCGCTGGTTTTATGACTGAAAATCCATTTAAAGGATTCGAAATCGGAAATATGACTGAAGAAAATTACGATTTAGTCGATTTACATAAAAATGTAGTGGACGAAATTGTATTGGTTTCTGCATCTGGCAAACCAATGAAACGTGAAACTGATTTAATTGACGTTTGGTTTGATTCGGGTGCTATGCCTTATGCACAATGGCATTATCCTTTCGAAAATAAGGAAAAAATTGACGAAAACAAAGATTTTCCTGCCGATTTCATTGCAGAAGGAGTGGATCAAACAAGAGGTTGGTTTTATACCTTACACGCCATTTCTACGTTAGTTTTTGATAAAATTGCATATAAAAACGTAGTTTCTAATGGATTAGTTTTGGACAAAAACGGACAAAAAATGTCAAAACGTTTAGGTAATGCTGCCGATCCATTTGACACGTTAGCCGAATATGGCCCAGATGCTACACGTTGGTATATGATTTCAAATGCCAATCCGTGGGATAATTTAAAATTCGATTTAGAAGGTATTGCTGAGGTGCGAAGAAAATTCTTTGGGACGCTGTATAACACGTATTCGTTCTTTGTTTTATATGCTAATATTGATGGATTTAACTATAGTGAAGACGAAGTTCCTTTAGCAGAACGACCAGAAATTGACCGTTGGATTTTATCGGAATTACATACGCTTATTCAAGTGGTTGATGCTGCTTATGCGGATTATGAACCTACACGTGCTACACGAGCTATTTCTGATTTTGTGCAAGAGAATTTAAGTAATTGGTACGTGCGTTTATGCCGTCGAAGATTTTGGAAAGGCGACTATGCTCAAGACAAAATTGCCGCCTATCAGACGCTTTATACCTGCTTAGAAACAGTTGCAAAATTAGCCGCGCCGGTTGCACCGTTCTTTATGGACAGACTTTATAAAGACCTGAATGCCAATACTAATAAGGAAAATTTTGAAAGTATACACTTATCTGTTTTCCCAGTTTCGGTTGAAAACTTTGTTGATAAATCATTAGAAAGTAGAATGCAGAAAGCACAAACGATTTCTTCGTTGGTTTTATCACTTCGTAAGAAAGAAA
>NZ_JAGNYF010000042.1 GCF_017985075.1 Flavobacterium sp. | reverse complement strand
ACTACTTCGTTTTTAATCCAATCGTATCCTTTTTCTTCTAATTCTAATGCTAAAGAGGCATCGCCAGATTTAACGATTTTTCCATCCATTAAAACGTGTACAAAATCAGGAACTATATAATCTAATAATCTTTGGTAGTGCGTAATAACTAAAACGGCATTGGTTTCATTTTTTAGTTTGTTCACACCATTAGCAACAATACGTAAAGCATCAATATCTAAACCAGAATCTGTTTCGTCAAGAATAGCTAATTTTGGTTCTAACATCGCCATTTGAAAAATTTCATTACGTTTTTTCTCACCACCAGAAAATCCTTCGTTAAGTGAACGTGATAAAAATTTTCTGTCAATTTCTAACAATTCTGATTTTTCACGAATTAATTTCAACATTTCATTAGCAGGCATATCTTCTTGTCCACGTGCTTTACGCGATTCATTAATAGCCGTTTTCATAAAATTCGTTACCGAAACTCCAGGTATTTCTACCGGATATTGAAAAGATAAGAAAACCCCTTTATGAGCTCTTTCTTCTGGAGCTAATTCTGAAATATCTTCACCTTCTAAAATAATTTCGCCAGCAGTTACGTTATAGTTTTCGTTCCCAGCAATTATAGATGAAAGGGTACTTTTTCCAGCACCATTTGGTCCCATAATGGCGTGAACTTCTCCCGCTTTTACTTCTAAATTAATTCCTTTTAATATTTCCTTGTCTTCAACTGAAGCATGTAAGTTTTTAATTTGTAACATATTGTTTTTTTATTATTCGTAATGTCCTTTTAAAGACAAAATATTTAAAATTTCTATTGTGTTTTCGTCTATAACTTGATAAATGATTCGATGTTCTTGATTAATTCTTCTTGACCACTTTCCAGTTAACTGATATTTTAAAGGTTCAGGTTTTCCGATGCCTTCAAAAGGATGTTTTTGAATATCTTTAATTAAAGCAGAAATTTTATTCATTATTGCTTTATTGCCAGATTTTTTCCAAAATTCTCTGTCTTTTTGAGCTTTAACTGAATAGATTACTTCCACAAGTCTTCTAAATTTATCTTGACACCTTTACCATCTTTTATACTTTTTTCTGCATCCAAAATTTCTTTAACAAATTCTGGATTATATGGTTTTTCGATTTTATCAATAATTTCAAAACCAAGTGCTTTTGCTAAAGATTTTAAAACAGGAAAATCTTTTTTCTTAACGTTTTTTAAAACTAAATCCATAACTAATCTTTTTAAATTTTATCCCACACTTCCTTCTAAACTAATTTCCAATAATTTTTGAGCTTCCACAGCAAATTCCATTGGTAATTTATTTAAGACTTCTTTACTGAAACCATTTACTATTAAAGCAATTGCTTTTTCTGTTGGAATTCCTCTTTGGTTGCAATAAAATACTTGATCTTCTCCAATTTTTGAAGTCGTGGCTTCGTGTTCTATTTTTGCACTTGTATTTTTACTTTCTATATACGGAAAAGTATGTGCGCCACAATTATTACCCATAAGTAAACTATCACATTGCGAAAAGTTTCGGGCATTATCAGCGTTTTTACTTATTTGAACCAATCCACGGTAACTATTTTGAGATTTACCAGCTGAAATTCCTTTTGAAATAATGGTTGATTTAGTATTTTTACCTAAATGAATCATTTTTGTTCCCGTATCCGCTTGTTGGAAATTATTTGTTACAGCGATAGAGTAGAATTCACCAATAGAATTATCTCCTTTTAAAACACAAGATGGATATTTCCAAGTTACAGCAGAACCTGTTTCAACTTGTGTCCAAGATATTTTTGCGTTTTTCTCACATAAACCTCTTTTGGTTACAAAATTGAATACACCACCTTTACCTTCTTTATTTCCAGGATACCAGTTTTGAACGGTCGAATATTTTATTTCAGCATCGTCTAAAGCAATTAATTCTACAACCGCAGCGTGAAGTTGATTTTCATCACGACTTGGAGCTGTACATCCTTCAAGATAAGAGACATAACTTCCTTCGTCGGCAATTACTAAAGTTCTTTCAAACTGTCCTGTTCCTCCTTGATTAATTCTAAAATAAGTTGATAATTCCATTGGACATTTTACGCCTTTTGGAATATAACAAAAACTTCCATCAGAGAAAACGGCTGAATTTAAAGCTGCGTAAAAATTATCTTTTTGCGGTACAATAGTTCCTAAATACTTTTTAACTAATTCGGGATGTTCTTGAATGGCTTCTGAAATAGGACAAAAAATAATCCCTTTTTCACCTAATGTTTTTTTGAATGTGGTAGCTACTGAAACAGAATCAACTACTATATCCATTGCTACATTATTCATTTTTTTCTGTTCGTCAATAGAAATTCCAAGTTTTTTGTACATTTCTAATAATTCCGCATCAACATCATCTAATGTTTTATTTGGATCCGATTTTTTTGGTGCCGAATAATAGGCAATAGCTTGAAAATCTGGTTTTGTATACTTAACATTTGCCCATTCTGGTTCTTCCATTTGTTTCCAAGCGGCGAATGCTTCTAAACGCCAATCGGTCATCCATTGTGGTTCGTTTTTCTTTATAGAAATCGCACGTACAATGTCTTCGTTTAAACCAATAGGAAACGTTTCCGATTCTAATTCAGTATAAAATCCGTATTCGTATTCTTTATTTTCTAATTCGACTTTTAAATCGTCTTCTGTGTATTTACTCATTTTAATTATTTAAAGATTTAATAATTTAAAGATTGAAAAATTCTTTAAACTCATTAATCATTTATTTTGTATTTAATTTTGTGTTCAAATATTTTATGAAATTTGAAATATTCTGAGAAATTTCAATTGTCAGATTTAAACTTTTCTGTATTTCGTCTTCAGAACACAATTCTAATTCTTTTGCTAAAATTAGCATATTTCTTACTTCAGCACAACTTCCTTTTGCAATTTTTAAATATCTTACAAATTGCTTATTATTGTTATATTCTGATCCTTCTGCAATATTATTCGTTATTGAAACTACAGCTCTTTTTATTTGATCTTTAAAACCATATTCCTTATCCAATGAAGTGTTTTTTACTAAACTAAAAATTAGTTTCGTTAATACAACTCCCTTTTTGTGTACCTCAAACTCCTCAAAAGATTTTGTCATAATCTTTAAATCTTTAAATCATTGAATTTTTTAATCTATTGATTTAAAGCGAAAAACTTTCCCCACACCCACACGTTCTTTGTGCATTTGGATTGTTAAAAACAAACCCTTTTCCGTTTAAGCCTCCTGAGAATTCTAAAATAGTTCCAGCTAAATATAAAAATGATTTTTTTTCAACAGCAATTTTAACATTACTATCTTCGAAAACTTTATCATTTTCGCCTAACTCTTTATCAAATTTTAATTCATAAGAAAGTCCAGAACAACCGCCACTTTTTACACCAACACGGACATAATCAGTTGCAGCATCAAAACCTTCTTCTTTCATCATATCAATAATTTTTTTACTTGCAGATTCAGATACTTTTATCATAACTTAGTTATTAATTATATTTGTTACGTATTCCTTATTTTGATTTTGTCTAAATTAACTCTGCAAAGATAAACCATAAAAAACTTTTTACAAGGTTTATAACATTTTTATAACTTATATTTTCATAGTTTTCTTTTATTGAAAATTTTGTAATTTGGCAAAAAAAAATAAATCATGAAATTATATCCAATAGAAGCAGGAAATTTTAAGTTAGACGGCGGTGCTATGTTTGGTGTTGTTCCCAAAACAATATGGAATAAAACCAATCCTGCTGATGCTAATAATTTAATAGATATTGCCGCCAGATGTTTGCTAATTGAAGATGGAAATAAGCTTACATTAATAGATACCGGAATGGGAAATAAACAATCTGATAAGTTTTTTGGCTATTATTCTCTTTGGGGTGACGAAAGTTTAGACAAATCATTAGCTAAATATGGATTTCATAAAGATGATATCACAGATGTTTTTATGACGCATTTACACTTTGACCATTGTGGTGGTTCTGTAAATTGGAATCACGACAAAACAGGTTATGAAGTGGCTTTTAAAAATGCAAACTTTTGGACAAATAAAAACCATTGGGAATGGGCAACTCAACCTAATTCTCGTGAAAAAGCTTCTTTTTTAAATGAAAATATTTTGCCAATGCAAGAAAGCGGTCAGTTGAAATTTATAAATCGTACTGAGGGTGATTTTTTAACTACTTCAGAATTAGATTTTGGCATCTTTTTTGCTGATGGACATACCGAAAAACAAATGCTTCCGCATATTAATTACAAAGGAAAAACTATTGTTTTTTGTGCCGATTTATTAGCTACAGCTGGTCATATTCCTATTCCATATGTTATGGGATACGATACCAGACCGCTTTTAACTATGGATGAAAAAGCAAAATTTATGAATGCAGCTGCAGAAAATAATTATTATTTATTTTTAGAACACGATGCTCATAATGAAATAATAACTGTAGAAAAAACAGAAAAAGGGGTAAGATTAAAAGAAGTTTTTAGATGTGAAGATATCTTTTAATTTTTTTATTTGTAACAAACCTTTTGAAATACTTACTAATTATCAAATTAAATAAAATTATACGAATATGAAAATTCAATTTAAACCTTTATATCTATCATTTGCCTTAGCAATCGTTTTATCTGGTTGCGGATCTGCTAAAATGGTTTCAACTCCAGTTGAGAATATTGATAAAATGCCATTAAAAACAACGCCATTAAAAGAAAAAGACTTACAGCGTTGGAGTCATTTAGACATAATAAAAGACACCGTACCAGGTATGAGTGTGGATAAAGCGTATGCTGAAGTATTAAAAGGAAAAAAAGGAACGAAAGTGATTGTTGGTATTGTAGATTCTGGTGTAGATATTAATCACGAAGATTTAAAATCTGTTATTTGGACTAATCTCAAAGAAATTGCTGGAAATAATATTGACGATGATAAAAATGGGTATATTGATGATATTAATGGTTGGAATTTTTTAGGCGATGCTGTTCATGAGCAATTAGAAATGACGCGTATTGTAAAAAAAGGACCAAATACTCCTGATTATGAAAGAGCAAAAGCAAAATTAGAAGAAGATATTAAAGGATTGCAACAAGATAAGCAGCAATTAGATATGATTTTAAACGCTGAAAAAGCTATTAAATCGCATCTTAAAAAAGATAACTTTACTTTAGAGGAAGTTAAAAAAATTGATACTAAAGATCAAAGTTTGTTACAAGCAAAAGCGATGTTTTCTCAGTTTTTAACTGGAATGACTAAAGCTGATTTTGATAAAGAAATTATTGATTTTAAAGACCATGTTTATGGGCAATTAAATTATAATTTGAATGTAGCATACGATGGTAGAAAAATAGTTGGCGACAATCCAGATGATATTAAAGATACAAAATACGGTAACAATAATGTCGTAGGACCTGAGCCAAAAGAAGCAAAACATGGTACACATGTTGCAGGTATTGTAGCTCAAGTTAGAGGCAATAAAAAAGGTGGCGATGGAGTAGCAAGCTCTGTTGTTTCAATTATGGCAGTTCGAGCGGTTCCTGATGGTGATGAATACGATAAAGATATCGCATTAGCCATTCGTTATGCAGTAGATAATGGAGCAAAAGTAATCAATGGTTCTTTTGGAAAATATTTTTCTCAAAACAAAGAATGGGTTATAGATGCCATAAAATATGCGGCATCTAAAGATGTACTTGTAGTAATTGCTGCAGGAAACGAATCATATGATTTAGATGTAACTAATAAATATCCAAATGACACGTATGATGGTTCTCCTGAATTTGCTAATAACGTTTTAATTATTGGTGCACTTACTCCAGATTATGGGTCTAAAATGGTAGCTTCTTTTTCAAATTATGGAAAAAATAATGTTGATATTTTTGCACCAGGTGAAAAAATTTACGCAACTACTCCTTTAAATACCTACGAATATTTGCAAGGTACTTCAATGGCTTCACCAAATGTAGCCGGTGTTGCCGCATTAGTTCGTTCGTATTATTCTAGTTTGTCAGCCGTTCAGGTGAAACAAATTATTATGGAAAGTGGTACATCGTTAAAAAATATGATTTCTGTAGGTGAAGATAAAAAGAAAGTAAATTTTTCTGAAGTGTCTAAATCAGGAAAAATAGTAAACGCCTATAACGCCTTATTATTAGCTGAAAAAATGACAAAAAAATAATCAAATAAAAACAAATAATAACCACAAAGAGATACCTAGTCGTTTATCTTTGTGGTTTTCTTATTTAAGTCAAATTATTACAAATGAAAAATATATTTAAACATTTTTTAATTCTTTTAACAGGAATTTCCTTCGCACAAAACAATCCAAATTCAGGATATTGGCAACAACATGTTGATTATAAAATGAATGTGAATATGGATGTGAAAAAATACCAATATAAAGGAAATCAAGAACTAATTTACACAAATAATTCACCTGATACGTTGAAGAAAGTCTACTTTCATTTGTATCCAAATGCGTTTCAGCCAGGAAGTGCTATGGATATGCGTTTGCAAACTATTTCAGATCCAGACAAACGTATGGTTAGAAAATTTACAAAAGATAAAAAAGAAATTAAGGAAAGTAGAATAAGTACTTTGAAGCCAAACGAAATTGGATATTTGTTGGTTTCAAATTGCAAACAAAATGGAATTGCTGCGCAAAGTAGAGTAGTAGGGACTATTTTAGAAGTTACTTTGCCCCAAGCAATTTTACCTAAATCAAGTTCCGCTTTTACATTAGATTTTGATGGGCAAGTACCACTTCAAATTCGTCGTTCTGGAAGAAATTCAGAAGAAAATGTAGCGCTTTCCATGACACAATGGTATCCTAAAATGGCTGAATATGATTTTGAAGGCTGGCATGCAGACACCTATATAGCAAGAGAATTTCATGGTGTTTGGGGAAATTTTGATGTAAAAATTACTATTGATAAAGACTATACTATAGGAAGTACAGGTTATCTTCAAAATAAAAACGAAATTGGAAAAGGGTATGAAGACGCAGGTGTTGTGGTTACTTATCCGAAAAAAACATCATCATTAACTTGGCATTTCATAGCACCAAACGTTCATGATTTTGCTTGGGGTGCAGATCCAGAATACATTCATGATAAAATTATGGGTGAAAATGAAACAGAATTACACTTCTTCTATAAAAACAAAAAAGAGAACATAGAAAATTGGAAAAAAATGCAGCCTAAAACCGCTGAATTATTAGCCTATTTCAATAAAAATGTAGGACAATATCCGTACAAACAATATTCCGTTATTCAAGGTGGCGATGGTGGTATGGAATATGCTATGTGTACTTTGATTACAGGAAATAGAAGTTATGGCAGTTTGGTTGGTGTAACCGCTCATGAATTTGCGCATAGTTGGTTTCAACATATTTTGGCGACTAATGAATCAAAACATTGTTGGATGGATGAAGGTTTTACTTCATATATTTCTAATTTAGCTATGAACGAAATTTTACCTCCAAAAGAACCAGAAAGCCCGTTTGCAGATTCGTACAATAACTATGTTTTTTTAGCCAATTCAGGAAAAGAACAACCATTAACCACGCATGCGGATAGATACGATTTTAATCAATCGTATGGAATTGGGGCATATAGTAAAGGTGAAATATTCTTAGCACAATTGGGTTACGTTATTGGACAAGAAAATTTAGATAAAACGATTAAAAAATATTATTCGGATTATAAATTTACACATCCAACTCCAAATGATATTAAGCGAACTGCTGAAAAAGTTTCAGGTGCCAATTTAGATTGGTATTTAAACGAATGGACACAAACTACAAATACAATAGACTATACTATTAAGTCTGTAGAAAATAATAAAATCGTTTTAGAGAGAAAAGGGAGAATGCCGATGCCTCTTGATGTAATCGTAGAATTTGAAAACGGAACAAAAGAATATTTCTACATTCCAAATACGCTAATGCGCTGGGAAAAACCAAATCCGTATACATATAACAGAAACGTTTTATCAGGTTGGGATTGGGCGATTCCTACTTACACCATTGATATAAATTCAAATAAAGGTGCTATAAAATCAGTGGTTATTGATCCAAGTGATTTAATGGCAGATGTTAAAAAGGAAGACAATATATTTCCAAAAAAATAACAATTAGATAGCATATTACATTAAAAATAATACTATATTAGATTTTAAATTATTCGCAAATGCAAGATAAAACATTAATAGGTAGTGAAGAATGGTGTTCGTTCCCACAATTAGGAATTCCCGCAATAAAAGCTCGTGTCGATTCTGGAGCTAAAACATCTGCGTTACACGCTATTAATATCAAAGTATTTGATAAAAATGGAGAAGAATGGTTGAAATTTGATATCAATCCGATCCAAAATAATTCAAAATCAATCATTCATTGTGAAGCACAATTAGTAGATCAACGAATTGTAAAAAGTTCCAATGGTACCAGAGAGAAAAGATATGTAATTCGGACAGAAGTAGGATTAGGAAGTCATAATTGGCAAGTTGAGGTAACACTTACCAACAGAGATTCTATGGGTTTCAGAATGCTTTTAGGACGAGAAGCAATGGTGGGAAGATTGATAGTTGACCCCGAAAAAAAGTTTGAATTAGGTCAGCCAACAACAGAAAGTCTAAAAGAATTTTATTATAGTGAACCTGAGAAAAAAGGATTAAAAATTGGTCTATTAGCAAGTAACCCAGATTTATATAGCAACCGACGTATTATTGAAGCTGGAGAAATGCGTGGACATGAAATGCATTTTTTAAACATCAAATATTGTTATATGAAGTTAAGTGCTTCTAATCCTGAAATTCACTATAGAGGTGGTTTGGTTTTAAAAGATTTTGACGCCATTATCCCTCGTATTCGTCCAAGTATGACGTATTACGGATGTGCCTTAACCAGACAATTTGAAGCTCTAAAAGTGTATGCTTTAAACAATGCAGCAGCCATAACACAATCTCGAGATAAATTATTTTCACTTCAATTATTATTGAATAATGAAGTAGATATACCCACTACAGGTTTCGCAAATTCACCATTAGATACCGACGATTTAATAAAAATGGTAGGTGGTTCGCCATTAATTGTGAAATTACTTGAAGGAACACAAGGAAAAGGAGTAGTTTTAGCAGAAACTAAAAAAGCCGCTGAATCTGTTATTAATGCCTTTAAAAGTTTAAATGCTAATATCTTAGTACAAGAATTTATTAAGGAAGCTAACGGAAAAGATTTACGTTTGTTTGTTGTAGACGGAAAAGTAGTAGCTGCGATGCAACGAGAAGCGGCACCTGGCGAATTTCGTGCAAATATTCATTTAGGAGGTACGGCATCCATAGTTAAAGTTACCGCTGATGAAAAAAGAATTGCCATAAAAGCAGCCAAAGCGATGAATTTAAAAGTTGCAGGAGTAGATATTATTCGTTCATCTAAAGGACCTTTGTTATTAGAAGTGAATTCATCTCCTGGATTAGAAGGAATTGAAGGCGCCACTCAAAAAGATATTGCCGGTGAAATGATAAAAGCTATTGAAAAAAACTTTAAATGAAAATATAAACCAATTTAGCCCTTCCAAAAAAACCTACATGATTCAAAAAAAAACGTTACTAATTTTATTTTTGTTTTTGCAATTTCCCCAAATTTTTGCACAAGAACAAGAGATAATTAAAGCTTACAACAATAGATATATAGACAGTTCTGCATCTATTTTCAAGCAAAAAAAGATTTATCAAGAAGCATTTTCAAAAAAGAATAAGCAAGTAGAATGTATTTCAAACAGCTTTTTGGCATTAACGTATCTACGCTTAAAAAAGTTGCAACCTGCTAAAGAAGCCATTGAAAAAGCAAAAGCATTAATTCCTGAAATAAAGGATGCTACTACGTTAGGCTATTATTACTATGCACTTTATCGCTATAAATATTACATTGATGAAATTGATTTTGGTGAAGATTTACTCAAATCATTAACTTATTTTGAACAAACTAAAAATTATACTTTTGCAGCGTTAAGTGCCATTGGTATTGCGTATTCTGGTGAATTTATTAACAAGAAATTTCTTGATAAAGCTACTATTTATGCTTTAAAATCAAACAATAGGGATGTGAAATTAGAGGCTCAAATTTGTAATTCAACCTATCTCAAACAGCAATTTGAAACTAACTCAAAAGTAGTACCTATTGAAAAAGTAATTGCTTCTTTTGAAAAAACAATTCAACTAGCAAATCAAAACTCGTTAAACAAAATGAATGTTGCTGTTGCTTATCTAAATTACGCAAATTTTTTAGTAGCAACTAACCACTCTGAAACTAAAATTTTATTTTTAGTAAATGAAGCTTTAACTTATGCAGAAAAATATGGGATAGTAAGTGTTGTTAGAAATTGTTATGGTATTAAAGGACTTCTTTATCAAAACAATCGCAAATTAAATGACGCAGAAAACAGCTTTTTAAAGGGTATTTCTTATTTAAAAACCCTTCCTTTTAAAGAATATGAAACCGAAACAAAATTTTATACTAATTTAAAGGAAATTGCCGCATTAAAAAAAGATTTTATTGCCTATCATAAATATGATGTGTTATTTCAAGAGGCTACGAATTTTGCAAATAAAAATGAAAGAGAAAATGCAATTCAAAATGCTATGGCTAAATATGATTTGCAAAATAAAGAAGAAAAAATCACTTTACTTTCCAGAAAAAACCAACTTAAAGATGGACTAATACTTTTATCACTAATTGCAATTTTATTAGGTATAGGCTTATTTATTTATTACAGAAAATCAACTATTATTAAACAAATATATTTAGAACAAAAAAAGAATAAACTTCAAAAAGAAAAGGAACAAACCCAGAAAGAACTCATAAATAGTGTCCTGCATTTAGAAAAGAAAAATGAAATTTTAAATGAACTTAAAGATAAATTATTAGTTCAAAATAAAGAACAGCATGCCACTATTAATACTACAATTTTTAAAACAATTGATGCAGGTTTAGCTGTAGATGATGATTTTGAAAAATTTAAAAATAATTTCAATACTATTTACCCTGACTTTTTTAATCGTTTACAAGAAAAAGCCAATCTTTCGCTTACCCAATTGGATCTTAAATACTGCGGATTTATATTGATGAAAGTAACTAATAAAGAAATGGCTTCTCAAATGAACGTTGAACCAAAAAGTATTCGGATGGCGCGTTACAGAATTAAACAAAAACTACAACTTTCTAAAAACGAAGATTTAGATGCATTTATTCAAAGCACAAAATAGCGTTTTTTTAAATATCTTATTTTCAGTAAATTAACATTATTGTAGTCGTTTAATAGACACGCTTTTTTTTGCAATAGACGCTTTATAGACTCCTGTTATTATTGTTTTAATAGTAATAAAAATAGTTTTGCTTCATAATTTTAAAACATAAAATCATGAACAAAAAAACAGCATCTATTGTTTCTTACATTACCATCATAGGATGGTTAATTTCTTATTTAAGTACAAAAGACCAACAAAGAGATTCGTTGGTTAAATTCCATCTAAAACAATCTTTCGGTTTAGCAATTGTTACCATATTTTTTAATATTGTAACCACCATTATTGCAATAGTTATTCCTGCAATCGCAACAATTCTTTCATTGGTTGGATTAGTGTTTTTTATTTTAATGATTATTGGAATTATTAATGCAAATAAAGAACAAGAAACGCCACTTCCTGTTATTGGAAAATTATTTACGTCAAAATTTAATTTTATTTAATCTTTTTAAATTGAATTAGATGAAAGCCCCTTTTATTGAAATTATTGAAGCCACTACTCCAGATCCCAATCTGTTAATGTGGAAATATACTGACGAAGACCAAGAAATTAAAAACGGTGCGAAGTTAACCGTGAGGGAAACCCAACACGCCATGTTTCTTAATGAAGGACAATTGGCAGATGTTTTTGGACCTGGATTGCACACACTTTCCACAGAAAATATTCCGCTTTTGAGCCGATTAAAAGGTTGGAAATACGGTTTTGAAAGTCCTTTTAAAGCCGATATCTACTTTTTCAACACGCATCAATTCATCAATAATAAATGGGGAACGCCAGCCCCTATTTTGATGAAAGATCCCGAATTTGGACAAGTACGTATTCGTGCCTTTGGAAGTTTTGATTTTAAAATTGCTGATGTAGCAACTTTTTTCCGTCAATATTGCGGTACCTATTTTCAACTGACTTTGTTTGAACTCCAAGCTCAATTGCGCGATTTTGTGGCTCCAAAATTTGGAGAAGTCCTTGCCAATCAAAATTTAGCCGTTACCGATGTGGCAGGAAATATTTCGGATTTAAGTAAACGAGTAGAGCCTGAACTAAAAACCTACTTTTCGCAATTGGGAATTGAATTGACGCAATTCATTATCACAAGTGTAACCTTGCCCGAAGAAGTAACGGCACATTACGACAAAATGACCAATATCAATATGGTAAAGGACATGGATAAGTTTACCCAGTTCAACACCGCATCAGCTATTGGCGATGGTAAAAGTGGTTTGAATGATGCCGTACAACAAGGCGCGATGCTCAATATGATGATGCAACAAATGCAAAATCAAGCTCCTGTTGCTGCTGTCGAAGATATTCCTGTTAAATTAAAACAACTCAAAGATTTATTTGATGCAGGTGTTTTAGACGAAGAAGAATTCAAAACAAAAAAAGCCGATTTACTAAGCAAATTATAAACTGTTATGGAAGAGAAAAAACCACTTTCATTTGTTGAGAAAATGAAGCTGAAAGCCCAAAGCCAAAAATCGTATGGAATTGACGAAAATAATGCGTTTAAAGAAGCTAAACTAGGTGCCGCTGATTGCCCTAATTGTGGTGCAGGACGTGCCAAACAAGACGGATTGACGCATTGTGCCTACTGCGGTCACGAATTCATTTCAGTTGAAATTACTGACGGATTATTTTTAAAAAAAGAAGACAACTCAAAACAGTAAATTATGTTCGGATTATTCAATAAAAACAACAACGAAAGCAATGTTTCCTTTTCATCAGAATGGTTGCCTCAAATTCAAGAAAACCAACAACGTTTTTTTGATTTTTTAGACAAAATTGAAATACGAATGCAGGAACTTACTGAAGCCGCAATTCCTGAATTGACCGAAATGCGAAACAGCACAGAGGAAAGTTTCAAGATGGATTTTCATCGTATGAAATCAGGGATTGACGGGCAATTAGAAAACATTCGCAAAAAGGTGTATGACGTTCATGATGATAAAATTTTAGATGTGTATCATGAAATTAAGCACAACTATTCGCCCAAAGACAAAGACAGAGATGTATTAGATGCTTTCCGAAATGATTGTAGAAGCCGATATAATTTATTTGAAGAGAAATATCAAGCTGCTAGAAATGCCGTTGACGCGACTGATTATGAAGATTATGAAATTGCGTACCAAAAAGTATTAGATGAATACGCTGCCATCAAAGATAAATTTCATTGTAAACAATGCGGAAGCCCTATTTCTATTGAAAAAATATTCTTTATCAACGTGCATTTGAATTGTTCAGCTTGTCAAACGCAAAATACCTTTGAGCCGAGTACGCAAGCCCGAATGTTGCAACATTTTGCACAAGATTTGGCACATCAAAGAGCTTCAGATTTATATGAAAAATACGAGAAAGAATCCCAAAAAGAGCGGTTCTATTATCATGAAATGCATCCGCTTAAATTAAGTCTGAATTTTGAAAAAGACAGTAAAATTAAAGCTGAAACCGAAGCCAAAATAGCTGATTTGGAAGCCAAAAGGCAAGAATCAATTAAAAATACGCCTTTATTTAAAATCGACTATTTGCAGAAAAAATTTGCCGAATGGAAAAAAATCACACCTGATTTGGCAGACCATTTGGAAACTCGTTTACAAAATGAATTAACAAGTATATATAATAATTAATCCCTAAATCTACCCCTTATGTTAAACAATTTATTTGGCTCATCAAAGAGCAACGAAGAAAATCAAAATCAAGAAAACAACCAATTTGAAAACGATGATTTTGAAAATGAATATTTCGAATTAGAATACGACCCAGAAACACTTCATGGAACACATTATGATGTTGATGATTTTGAAGACGAAGTAGAACGATTAGCCCAAGATTGGATTGAACAAGAAGGCATAACGAGTCAAAGCGAAATCAACAATGTGTATTTCAACTATCGTAGAGATGTTTATATGGCTTGGAATGAGTGTGATTCAGATCAATTTATTCGATTTGATAACAAAAATTCCATAGCTCATCATGGTTTTGCTACAATGGGTAATGCTGTTGAAGATGAATCAAATCCTTTATTGGCAGCAGTTCATGGTATTTCTTTAAGAGATTATGCTGCTATTTGCGCAAAATTAGGTTCAGGTGCTGCTGAGAATGACATTTACAACGCTTTTGGAATTGATGCTACAATTTGGGGCGAAGTCAATACAGTATGGCCTGCTCGAATGGCAGAGGATACTACTTATAGCGTGTCCGTTTTGTTTGGTCAATATTATGGAGAAGCCGACCAACATCCTAAACTTCAAGGTCTTAAATCCAATTTATCCGAAGAAGGAGAAGCTAACTTAGAACGTTTGAAAAACGACGTGTATTTCTATTATGAACTATCTGGTGCACGTCAAGCGGCTTATGAATATGGTATGGATGGTGCACAATGGATTTTGGATAATTTTGGTGTCGGACTAGGAGATTTTCAATCGGTTGCCATGAAATATATGGAGATTCAAAACCAAAATTTCGATTCCAATTATGTTCGTGAGTGCATGGATTATCAAGATGAAAAACAAAAAGAGTATGCAGAGAAATTCGCATCAGAACAAGGGGGAAATGTTGCTGATGACGTAGATTTTTAGACCTTAAATCTATTCGCTTTGTCAAAATTTTCCTAAGTTTTGACAAAGCTATTTTTTTTTAATACAATTGTATATGTTTTTAATATAAAATATGTACGTTTGAAGAAAAAAAATGTTTGCATATTTAGATATTGTATTTCGAAGTATTGCTGTATATTTTTTTATGGTAGTTGCTTTGCGCATTTTTGGTAAAAAAGAACTATCACAATTAAATCCTGCAGATATTGTACTAATTTTATTAATTAGTAACGCCGTTCAAAATGCAATGGTGGGAAGCGACATTAGCCTAGAAGGTGGAATAATTGCTGCGTTTTCTTTGTTTTCTATTAATTTTATTTTCAAAAAAGTTTTAAATAA
>NZ_JAGNYF010000098.1 GCF_017985075.1 Flavobacterium sp. | reverse complement strand
GTAGCATAAATAGACGTGATAATTTTTGTGTCTTCAAAAATACCTTCATCTTTATAATAATGCTTTAAATATACAGGCAACAAAGACGCCATCCAACCATGAACATGAATAATATCGGGTACCCAATTTAATTTTTTTACGGTTTCAACAACACCTTTTGCAAAGAAAATAGCTCTTTCATCATTATCGGAATACAACACGCCTTCTTCGTCTGAAAAAGTAGCTTTTCTTTTAAAATATTCATCGTTATCAATAAAATAAACCTGAATTCTTTCTTTTGGTATTGAAGCAACTTTAATAATTAAAGGCATATCCATATCATTCACTACTAAATTCATACCCGAAAGGCGAATTACTTCATGTAATTGATGTCTGCGTTCATTGATATTCCCATATCTTGGCATGAAAATTCTTATCTGCCCTCCTACTTCATTTATCATTTTCGGCAACTCATAAGAATGTAGTGATACTTCGTTTTCGGCTAAATAAGGCACTACTTCAGATGATACATATAATATCCTCTTGTCATTCATATAATAAATGTTATATTTTTGTTTAATATGCAAAATTATAAAAATTTATGGACTTATCTACTAAAATAGTAAGTTTGCACTTTATAATATTATATTATGCTTGTTTTTCAAACACAAAATGCGCTTCAAATTGAATTAAAAAAAGCGCAAAATCAATCAAAAAAAATTGGTTTTGTGCCTACAATGGGCGCTTTACATAAAGGACATCTTTCATTATTAGAAGAATCTTTATCTGAAAATGAAATTACCGTTTTAAGTATTTTTGTAAATCCAACACAGTTTAATAACGCTGATGATTTAAAAAAATATCCAAGAACGTTAGAAAAAGATGTAGAACTTGTTAAAAAATTAAACAAAAATATCCTTATTTACGCCCCAAGTGTTTCAGATATTTATGAAGGCAATACCATTTCTGCTTCTTTTGATTACGATGGATTAGAACATCAAATGGAAGGCAAACATCGCCCAGGGCATTTTGACGGAGTGGGAACAATTGTTAAAAAATTATTTGAAATTGTAAAACCAACACATGCTTATTTTGGCGAAAAAGATTTTCAGCAATTACAAATTGTACGAAAATTAGCTGCAAAACATAAAATTCCAGTAAACATAATTCCTTGTGAAATTTACCGAGAACCCAGTGGTTTAGCCATGAGCAGCCGTAACGAAAGGCTTTCTGAAAAGGCTCGAAATGAATCGAAATTAATCCACAAAATTCTTTTAGAAGCCAAAGAAAAATTTATGCTAAAGTCAGCATTAGAAGTTTCTCAATTTGTAGTACGCGAATTTAAAAAACACAAAAATTTTACATTAGAATATTTTGAAATTGCCGATGAGGAAACACTTTTAACCTGTAAAAGAAAAATAAAAAGTAAAAATTACAGAGGGTTTATTGCTGTTTTTATTGAAAATATTCGATTAATTGATAATATTTCGTTAAAATAAATTATAAAATTTACTTGAATTAATTAACTTTGCCGCATGCAAATACAAGTAGTAAAATCTAAGATACACAGAGTTTCTGTTACTGGAGCCGATTTAAATTATATTGGAAGTATTACAATTGACGAAGCTTTACTTGAAGCAGCCAATATTGTAGAAGGTGAAAAAGTGGCCATTGTGAATGTAAATAATGGGGAACGTTTAGAAACTTATGCCATTAAAGGACCAAGAAATACAGGTGAAATCACATTAAACGGACCTGCTGCAAGAAAAGTACATCGTGGTGATATTATTATCATTATTGCATATGGAATAATTGACTTTGAAGAAGCAAAAACATTTAAACCTTGCTTAGTTTTTCCTAATGAAAAAGATAATTCTTTAACCTAGTTTTGAGAACAAAAGTTAGCAAAATTGCCTCTGTTTTTATTCCCTTGCTATTGGGTTTCGGACTTATATATTACCAATATACCACATTGTCCGTTGAAGAATTAAATAAAATAAAATTTTGCTTTCAAAAAGCCAATTATTTTTACATTTTTTTATCTTTATTAGTTGCCTTATTTGGCTATTGGGCTAGAGCCTACCGCTGGAAATATTCCTTACAACATTTAGGTTACCAAACAAATTTCAAAAATGATCTTATGTCTGTTTGTGTTTCTTATTTTATGAATTTAACTATTCCAAGATCGGGCGAAATTACTAGAGCTGCCTTATTAAAAAAATATGAAAACGTACCTTTCGATAAAGGATTTGGAACCATTGTAGCGGAAAGAATTGTAGATTTAATACTATTTTTATTATTTGTAGGTTTAGCATTTATTCTTCAATTTGAAAAACTTTACAATTTCATCAAAGAAAAAATTTCGATTGAAAAAATAATTTTATTCGGAATTATTGGTCTATTCTTAGGAATCGTTTTTCTTTTGATTTGGATATATGCCGAATGGAAAATTATAAAAAAATTAAAAAATAAATTTTCCGGATTAATTGAAGGCATGCTAAGCATTGTAATGATGAAAGATAAATGGAAATATATTTTCTTTTCATTTTTAATTTGGTTTTCCTATTTGTTAATGTTTTATATTCCGATTTATGCCTTGCCAGAAACTGCAAACATTGGTTTTGACATCGTAATTATGGGATTTATTTTTGGTAGTTTAGCCGTTGGATTCACAAATGGCGGATTGGGTGCTTATCCATTAGCCATTGCCATGATTTTTTCATTATATGGAATTTCAAATGATATTGGCACCGCTTTTGGTTGGCTGGCTTGGACTTCACAAACCATATTAACCATATTTCTTGGATTATTATCCTACGTATTTTTACCACTTTATAATAAAAATAAGTAGTATATTGCTACATTATTAAACCAATTACTCATGAAAATTAAATGTACCCTACTATTTTTAATGGTTTCTATTGCCTTGTTTTCACAAAAAGTGGAAGACAAAATACAATCAAAAAAACTAAACGAAGAACGAAATTTTTCAGTTATTTTACCGGCTTCATATGAGAACAGTCCCGAAAAAAAATATCCCATTTTAGTTTTATTAGATGGCGAATATTTAGCTGATCCGTTTTCAGGAATTTTAAAATACGGAAACTATTGGGATGATTTGCCTGAAATAATTATTGTTGCAGTGAATCAGAATTATGGAGAAACTCGTTTTAACGATAGCAATTATGGAGAAGATGGCTTACCTGCAGAATCAGGTGCTAAATTTTTTGAATTTATAGGATTTGAATTATTACCACACGTTCAACAAAAATACCGAACACTTCCTTTTAGAATCATAGCTGGACACGACACCACAGCCGGGTTTTTAAATTTCTATTTATATAAAGATGACCCTATTTTTAATGCCTATATTTCTATTTCTCCAGAAATGGCTCCAGAAATGGAAGTTCGTATTGCAGAACGATTAGCAAAAACACAAAAACCCGTGTTTTATTATCAAGCTACATCAAAAGCAGATTTAGAAGAAATTCAAGAAAACACAAAAAAACTTGATGATGTTGCTAAAGAAATTAAAAACCCAAATGTAAATTACCGATATGATGTTTTTCAAAACACTTCTCATTATTCTTTAGTTGCCGAAGCAATTCCAAGTGCTTTTTACTTTATTTTTAATGGCTATCAGCCCATTTCGAAATTAGAATTTAACGAAAAAATATTAAAATTAGAAAGTGGTTATGCTCAATATTTAATTGATAAATACGATAATATTGAGAAAAAAATTGGATTAAAAGTTCAACCTCGATATTCAGATTTTAAAGCTATTGAAGCTGCAATAATTAAAAATAAAGCGTATTCAGACTTTGAAATATTAGGCGCATATGCCGACAAACAATTCCCAAAAACCATGTTAGGAACCTATCATAGAGGCTTGTATTTTGAGAAAATTGGGGATTACAAAAGAGCCGCTAAAGAATATCAAAACGCTTATACCAAATCAGAAATTGGTGATTTAACTAAAAATTATATTTTAGATCGAGCTGAAGCCTTAAAATCCAAAAAAGAAGAACCGAAACAAGAAATTGAAGAATCAGCACCAGTGGAAACTCCAATAGAAACACCTGCAGAAGCTCCAAAAAAAGACGAATAATTTCGAAAAATAAATTTCAAATGGCTAAATTAAAAACTTCCTTCTTTTGCCAAAGTTGCGGCACCAATTATTCTAAATGGCTTGGACAATGTACGTCTTGCAAGCAGTGGAATACAATTGTAGAAGAAATTATACAGAAAGAAGAAAAACAAGCCTGGCGAAG
>NZ_JAGNYF010000041.1 GCF_017985075.1 Flavobacterium sp. | reverse complement strand
TTTTAGAAGAATTTCAACCAGATTACGTATACGTTCACGGAGACACAACTACAACTATGGCTGCAAGTATTGCTGCATTTTATGCAGGTGCAAAAGTTTGTCATGTAGAAGCAGGTTTGCGTACCCATAACAAATTGTCACCTTTCCCCGAAGAAATTAACAGGCAAGTTACAGGCCGAATAGCCGACTTTCATTTTGCCCCTACAATTCAATCAAAAAATAACCTAATATTAGAAAATGTTAGTGAAGATTGTATTATCATCACCGGAAATACAGTTATTGATGCACTATTAGAAAGTTCTTCAAAAGTAAATGTAATTGAGAATACCGAAATTGAAAAGTTAAAAAATATTGTTGATACTTCAAAAAAGTTAATTTTAGTAACAGGACATCGAAGAGAAAATCATGGACAAGGATTTATTAACATTTGTGAAGCTTTAAAAGATATAGCAATAAATAATAGTGACGTTCAAATTATTTATCCTGTGCATTTGAATCCCAACGTTAAAGAACCCGTATATAAAATTTTAGGGGATGTCAAATCCATAAATTTAATAGATCCATTAGCTTACCCAGCTTTTGTATGGTTAATGAACCAATCATACTTAATTATTACAGATTCAGGTGGCGTGCAAGAAGAAGCGCCAAGCTTAGGAAAACCTGTTTTAGTAATGCGGGATACCACCGAACGACCAGAGGCTGTCGATGCGGGAACCGTAATTTTAGTAGGCACTGATTTAGAAAAGATAGTAACTCAATGTAATGATTTACTTAAAAATTCAGATAGATATCAAAAAATGAGCGCTTTGCACAATCCTTACGGAGACGGAAAAGCATGCCAACGTATAGTAGAACATATAATTTCATTAAACAAATAACATGAGTAACCAAAAAGTTGTAATGATTGGTTTGGGGTACATTGGCCTACCAACTGCAGCATTAATTGCAAATAATAATATCCATGTGCATGGTGTGGACATTAACCCACAAGTGGTAGAAACCATTAATGCAGGTAAAATCCATATAGTTGAACCAAGTTTGGATCAAGCCGTTGCTACAGCCGTTGCAAAAGGTTTCCTAAAGGCGGCTACAACTCCGATTGAAGCAAATACTTATTTGATAGTGGTGCCAACTCCATTTAAAGCAAAAAACGAACCAGATATCTCGTTTGTAGAAGCTGCAACCAAAGCTATTATCCCATTACTTAAAGAAAATGACTTATACATCATCGAATCTACCTCGCCAATTGGTACGACCGAGAAAATGATGCGATATATTTATGCGGAACGACCAGAACTTCAAGATAAATTACACATAGCTTATTGCCCAGAGCGCGTATTACCAGGAAATGTAATGCATGAATTGGTGTATAACGACAGAGTTATTGGTGGAGTAAACGAAGCAGCTACTCAAAAAGCAATCGACTTTTACAAACAATTTGTGAAAGGAGAACTGCATCCAACTAATGCTAGAACAGCAGAAATGTGTAAGTTGACTGAGAATTCTTCTCGTGATGTACAAATTGCTTTCGCAAATGAACTATCTCTTATATGTGATAAAGCCGATATCAATGTATGGGAGTTAATTCGCTTAGCTAATAAACACCCTCGTGTGAATATTTTACAACCGGGTTGTGGAGTAGGCGGGCATTGCATAGCGGTTGATCCTTATTTCATTGTAGCAGATTATCCTATGGAATCTCAAATTATAGCAAAAGCCAGAGAAATTAATAATTATAAATCGTTTTGGTGTGCCGAAAAAGTAAAAACTGCAAAACTAGAATTTCAACTCAAACACGGTAGAAAGGCTAGTGTGGCAATTATGGGGTTAGCGTTTAAACCCAATATTGACGATTTACGTGAATCACCAGCAAAATATATTGCACAACGTATTTTACAAGACTCACATGACGACACTTGTTTTATTGTTGAACCAAACATACAAGTACACAAAGTATTCAAACTTACAACTGCTAAAGAAGCTATTGTTAAAGCTGACATTATTGTTTATCTAGTTGCACATAATGAATTTAAAAATATAGTTTTTGATGATTCAAAAATTATATTAGATTTTTGTGGTGTAACAAATGCATAATTATTTTATTAAATATCTTTAATTTGAAAGAAAAATTAATAAAATCTGCTAAATGGAACGGCTTAGGTCGCTTAGTTGCTATGGTTGGTGATTTTACTTTTGGAATTATTTTGGCTAGATTACTTTTGCCAAGTGATTTTGGTGTAATTGCAATATTAACTGTTTTTGTGTCATTCCTTAGTGTTTTTGTAAATAGTGGTTTTAGTCAAGCTTTAATACGTGAAAAAGAGGTTTCAACTGTCGACTATAGCACAGTTTTTTACTTTAATCTATCCGTAGCTGCAATAGCATTTATAATTTCTTATTTTTCAGCACCTATCATAGCAAATTTTTATGATAATTTAGAAATTAGTTTGTACTTACGAGTTCTTTCTATTACATTATTTATAGATGCTTTTATTCTTGTTCAAAATAGTATTCTAACAAAGAATATGGATTTTAAAAGGCTCTCAATCATATCAATTTCAGCTACAATTATTTCAGGAATAATTGCTATTTGTTTGGCGGCTTTTGGATTTGGTATTTGGAGTTTAGTATTTAAATCATTATTAAGAGATTTGTTAGTATTGATTTTTACTGTTTCTGTGGTAAAATGGAAACCAAAAAAAGCCTTTTCAATTGATTCATTTAAAAAATATTTTAAGTATGGTATTTATATGTTGGGAAGCTCATTAATTACTCAGCTTTATAATAATATTTTTAGTTTAAGTGTTGGAAAAATGTTTTCACCTGCAATTTTGGGATACTATAATAGAGCTGAATTATTTAAAAACACACTGAGTCAGAATATAGATAGTATTATTACTGGTGTAAGTTATCCAGCTTTGGCTCAAATACAGGATAATAAAATTGAATTTGTAAATTATTATAAAAATATTTTACAGTTTTCTTTTTATATTATTTCTATTTTAATGACCAGCCTTTTTTTTAATGCTGACGCATTAATTAAAGTTTTATTAGGTGTAAAATGGATCGATTCGATAATAATTTTAAAATATCTATGTTTAATTGGTTTGTTTTTTCCAATTAATTCTATTACAGTTAATTCAATAAGTGTTACAGGTCGTTCAAAAATATATTTTAAATTTCAGTTAATTTCAATAGCAGGTTCATTATTATCTCTTGTTGTTGGATATTATTATGGAATGATTCCTATGATTCAATGTTTCGTGATAATTTCTTTTTTATTAGCACTTTGGATTACACATTTATTTGATAATTTATTTGATTTTTCAATGTTTGAATTAATAAAATTATTAAAGAACAGTTTCTATAACATTTTGCTTTTAACCCTTGTTTTCTATACTACTAACATATTTATTCAGAACAATTATTTAAAATTAACATTAAACTTAGTTTTTGGCTTATCTGTACTTATATTGTTAGGAAGTTATAAAAAACATATTGAATACAATTTTATTATTAATCAAATAATTAAAGTAATAAGAAATAATAAATAAAAAGATGAAAATCACGTTGTTTTTAATGACTTATAAAGGATTTGCTGTACTACAATCACTTGTAAAAAAATCACGATATAAATCAATTGAAAAAGTAATAATTGGAATTGATAAAAATGTAATTAATGATTACAGTCAAGATATTATAAAAATTTGTAATGACTATAATATAGAATATAAATTATATAATGAAAATTATATAATTAACACAAATTATGGTATAGCAGTTTCTTGGAGATGGATTATTGATACTAGTAAAATAAAATTAATTATTTTACATGATTCTATTTTGCCAAAATATAGAGGTTTTTCTCCTCTTGTTAGTATGTTAATTAATGGCGAAAATAAAATTGGTGTTAGTGCAATTTTTGCAACAAATGAATTTGATAAAGGAGCTATAATTTATCAAAAAACAATTAAAATAGAATATCCAATAAAAATAAATCAAGCCATTGAGAAGATTGGTAATTTATATGTTGAAATAATAGAACAATTAGTTGATGATATTTCAAAAGCTAAAAAATTAAAATTAATAGATCAAGACGAAAGTAGAGCAACATACAGCTTATGGAGAGATACAGATGATTATTTTATTGATTGGAATATGTCATCTAATGAAATAAAAAGATTTGTTGATGCTGTAGGTTATCCTTATGATGGTGCGAAATCAAAAATCAACAATAATATTGTTAGGATAAATGAAATTGAACTTTATAAAAACCTAGTAATAGAAAACAGAACAGTAGGTAAAATTTTATTTTTTGAAAACGAATTTCCAATTGTAGTCTGTGGCGAAGGATTAATAATAATCAAAGATGCTGTTTATGCTGATAATAATCAAAGTATTTTACCATTAAATAAATTTAGAATAAGATTCCTATGAACATTCCCTTCAATAAGCCATATTTATCAGGCAAAGAAACCCATTATATTTACGATGCTGTAAACTCGGGTAAAATATCTGGAAACGGAAAGTATACACAAAAATGTCAGCAATATTTTGTAGAAAAATATGGCTTTAAAAAAGCATTATTAACCACATCTTGTACAGATGCGCTTGAAATGTGTGCCATACTTGCTAATATAAAAGCAGGAGATGAAGTTATTGTACCTAGTTTTACTTTTGTATCTACCGCTATTGCTTTTGTGAGACAAGGTGCGAAAATTGTATTTGCAGATTCTTCTGATAACAATCCTAATATTGATGCCGAAAAATTAGAAGCATTGATAACTGAAAAAACTAAAGCGATAATTCCAGTTCATTATGCGGGAGTGGCTTGTGATATGGATAAGATTATGGGATTAGCTGCTAAATATAATTTATTAGTAATTGAGGATGCTGCACAGGCTATTGATAGTTATTATACTGGAAAAGATGGTGTAAAAAAAGCATTGGGTTCTATTGGACATATGGCCGCTTTTTCATTCCATGAAACAAAGAATATTATTTCTGGTGAGGGGGGGATGTTGACAATTAATGATTCTCGTTTTATAAATCGAGCTGAAATAATATGGGAAAAAGGCACGAATAGAGCAGAATTTTTTAGAGGGGAAGTTAATAAATATGGATGGGTAGATACGGGATCTTCTTTTTTACCTTCCGAAATAATCGCTGCTTTTTTATGGGCCCAAATAGAAAATTTAGAAGAAATTCAATCGCAACGTAAATTACTTTGGAATGCATATTACAATGGTATTCAAAGTTTAAATAAAAAAGAATTAATGTTGCCATATATTCCAAACTTTGCCACAAATAATGGGCATATGTTTTATTTAATATGTTCATCGGAACAGTATCGCAGTGAATTGATATTACAATTAAAGGAAAAAGGAATCCATGCAGTATTTCATTACATATCTCTACACTCAAGTGATTATTATAATGGTAAACATGATGGAAGATCGCTTATGAATTCAGATAATTTTACATCATGCTTAGTGCGTTTACCAATGTATTTTGATTTGTCTATAGATAATGTAAAAGATATTGTTGAAATAATAAAAAGCATTAAATGATATTACACATTATTGATTCTGATAAATTCACAAAGCCATTAGCAAAAATGATAATGGATGATGTGAGGTTTCACGATCATTTTTTCATAAGTTTACCTGCCTTAGAACAATTAAACTCAAATTCAATTATTTACCTAAAGTCGCCATTATCAAAACATCTCTGGTTTAATTTTTTCAAGTTATTTTTTTTATGCTTTAAAGCAAAAAAAATTGTTTTACATGGTGCACTGCTTATGCATTTTTTTTTCGTTTTTCGTTTTTTTTTAAGAAAAACATTATGGGTCATCTATGGGTATGAAATAAATATTATTAAGAATCCAAATAATAATATTGATAAGATTACCAAACATGTTCTCAAAATGGTAAATGGACATATTACACATGTTTATGAAGATTCGACAGAAACAAATAGAATATTAAAAAGTAATGCTAAATTCGTTTACTCTTCAATGTATTTAAGCAATACAGTAGAACTTAATTTGTTTACAAACAAAGATATCTCAACAATTGAAAAAATTAATGTTTTGGTAGGTAATTCAACGGATCCAACTAATGAACACATTTCAATATTTGATATGATTGAAGATAACGTTTCACATATAAATAATATTTATTGTCCATTATCATACGGAGACCATGAGGCATATAAAAATAAAATTATTGAAGAAGGATATCGCAGATTTGGAGACCAATTTGTGCCAATCACTAATTTTATGAGTTTGGAAGAGTATAAAGAATTTTTAAATAGTATTGATGTTGCAATATTTAACCATAATAGGCAGCAGGCAATGGGGATTACACTAACCCTTATGAGCTTAGGAAAAATAGTATATATGCGTTCTGGAACAAATTCGTACGAATCTTTAACTCGTAGAGGTTTTAAAGTTTTTGATAATGAATTAATTAAGCAAGATGGCATTAAAAAAAATAGACAAATTTTAGAAAATAAAAAACTGCTTGAAGAGCACTATTCAAAGTTAAATTTGATAAATTTTTATTTGAGTTTATAATATTAATCCGAAAATTCAATGAGTTCTATTTTATTAATATGTAAAGATTTATATCCCCTTCAGCATCCAAGATCTTTCAGAGCAACAGAATTAGTTAATGAAATTCATAGTAGAGGTCATCAATTACAGGTGGTATGTTGTATGAGTACTTTAGATTTTAATGAATATAAAAAACAATATCCTAATGTAAGTATTCTAAATTTAGGTGATGTTAGCTCAATATTAAATCATTCTTTTTTTCAGAAAAACAAGTTTTTATATAGGGTGTTTGATAAAGTATTATACTATTTTTTGCTATATCCATATATAAAATTAATGTTTAGGGTTAGACATTTTTTAATTAATAATAAAGAAAAGCATGATTTATTAATTACAATAGCTCATCCTTATTCTATTCATTGGGGAGCAGCATTTGCAAGAAATAGAAAAAATGGTTTATTTCCATCTAAATGGATTGCAGATTGTGGAGATCCATTTATGGGTAACAAAATTGCTCCACCTCCTTTTTATTTTTCTGTTTTAGAAAAATTATTTTGTAAAAAAGCTGATAAAATTGCAATTCCTGTTGAAGTAGCTCGAAAGGCTTATTACAAAGAGTTTCATCAAAAAATTGAAATTATTCCTCAAGGTTTTAATTTTTCAAACATTCAATTAGAGAAGTATGTAAAAAATACAATACCAACTTTTATTTATGCAGGAGTATTTTATAAAGGTAAAAGAGACCCACGCCCTTTTTTAGATTATTTGTCTAAATTAGATAAAGATTTTAGATTTATAATATATACAAGTAATGATTCTCTCTTAAGTGACTATAAAATTAAATTGCAAGGGAAGTTGATAATTAAGAACTTTATACCAAGGTCAGAAATCTTAAAAGAATTGTCAAAGGCTGATTTTTTATTGAATATAGAAAATGAAACTTCAAATCAGGTTCCTAGTAAATTGATAGATTATTCCTTATCCAATAGACCTACACTTTCACTAAAAATGAATGAATTAGATCTTGAGATTTTTTCGGAATTTTTAAATGGTGATTATTCTAAAGAATTAGTGATTTCAAACATTAATGACTATAATATTAACAATGTCGTTGATCAGTTTTTGGAAATCATCTACAATTAATTTATGGTATTTCAGAAAAAATTTTCTATAAATTCAGTAAAAGAATTTATAATATTATCAATTTTATCTTTTATAATGCCTTTTTCGGCGTTATTTACTTCGTTACTGTTTTATAAGCGTAGCTGGTCGAGATATTTGTTTGTGTTTTTTTGCACTTATTTTGGATATACTTTTATTATTCCGTCCTCTAAGTTACTTGATTCTCCATTTGATTCAGAGTTCTACGCAAATGTACTTGTAGATTATTATAACAGTCAAATTTCATTTAATAGCTTTTTAGATGGTTTGTTTACAATAGAAACGAGTCAAACAGATTTATATCAACCATTAGTTACTTGGTTAATATCTCGTTTTACGGATAATTATCATGTTTTGTTTGCAATTTTTGGATTTTTTTTTGGTTGGTTTTATTCAAAAATATTATGGTTCCTCTTAGACAGAATAAAATATAAGTTCACATTTTTTTCATTAAGTCTTATATTAATGGTGTTGTTAATAAATCCATTATGGAATATTAATGGAGTTAGAATGTGGACAGGTATGGAAGTTTACATTTATGGTGTTATTTTGTATTTTTCCAAAAATAAAAGCAAAGGTTTTTTATATATGATGTTATCTGTCATTTTTCATTTTTCATTTGTAATTCCATTTTTTTTCTTTTTGTTTTATTTATTACTGCCAAAAAATAAAATTGGTTTTGTTTTTTTTATTTATTTAATTTCACTTTTAATTACTAATTTACCATTAGAATTTTTATTCAACACCTATCATTTTTTTCCAGATTTTATCGCAAATAGAATAATATCGTATACAAATTATGATACGATTGTTAATGTGAAAGAAAATTATTCAAACACAAGTTTTTTTATTAAGCTTGCTATGTTTTCTATAAAATCGATTTCATTTTTGTTTTTAGTTTATTATTTTATCCAATTAAAAAAAATCAATAGAAGTGAAATGATAAACTCGAAATTATATTATTTTATATTATATACTTTTATTTGGACGAATATCTTCTCAATTGTTCCTTCTGGAGGTCGTTTTCTAACCTTTTCATTTATATTGCTGTTTATATTTGTGTTAATGAACTTCGATGGGTTTTATTGTAATATAAAATATAGATTAAAATTTTTAATAATTGTATTTATGTTTAGCTATTTTGTATATTCTTTCAGAACTGCAATGGAATATCAAGGTTTTCCCTTGGTGTTTGGAAACTTTGCGAATTCCAATCTATTTTTTGAATCTGTACCTTTAATAGATTATTTCAAATAGAATCTGTGTAAATCATTTAACTTAAATTTATTATAAATGTCAAATAATATTTTAATTTCTGTATTAATACCAACATATAATGTTGAAAAATATATTTATGATGCTATAGAAAGTGTTATATTACAATCACATACTAATATAGAAATTATTGTTGTTGACGATTGCTCAACTGACAACACGTATTCAATTTTACAAAACATTTCTCTTATTGAACCAAGGTTGAAATTGTTTCGGAATGATCAAAATTCAGGAATTGTGAAGACTCTTAATTTTGCGTTGTCTATTGCTTCAGGAGAGTACATAGTCAGAATGGATGGAGATGATTTGTCTGAAAATTTAAAATTTGAAAAACAAATAGATTTTTTATTGGAAAATCCAGATGTATCTTTAGTAGGTTGTAATGTGTTTTCGATTGATGAGAATGGAAAAGTATTAAACAAGGTTCGTTTAGCAAACAATGTTTATTGCACGAAAAAACTATTGAATTATGTTTCCCCTGTTTTGCATATATGGATGTGTAAAAAAGAAATTTATAATATATTAGAAGGTTATAGGGAGTTAGGTGGATCTGAAGATTATGATTTTTTATTAAGATTAAATGCTAAAGGTTATAAATTTTGTAATATTCCTTATTATGGTTATTCAGTTCGAATAAGAGAAGGTAACACACAAACTACAAAAGGATTATATCAAAGAAAAATTGTTTTTTACTTGAAAGAACTATATCAAGAAAGGTTGATAAAAGGTTTTGATTCATTTGATTTAAAAACACGTGATATAAAAACTAAATCATCATTTATTATTGAAAAGATACATCAGTTTTCAGTTAAAAATACTTATAAATTCATGAAGAATCGAAGTGAAAAAAGATATTTTATTGCCATTTTATATTTGCTTTCAACATTTATTTCACCATATCAAATTTTGTTTTTTAAAGATATTTTAATTTCAAAATTTATACTGAAAAAGTATAATTGAAATCAACATTTTTTTTTAATAGTTTATAATTTAACAATTAAATATGAATGATAAAGTCAAAGTGTTGTATATAATATCAACATTAAAAAGAACAGGTCCTACAAATGTTTTATACAATCTTATTAGTGAATTGGATAGAAAAAAAATTGAACCTATAATTTTAACACTTTCAAGTGAACCACTTCAATCATCAAGCCTATTAGTTGATTTTAATGAATTGAATGTAAAAGTATTAAGTTTTTCTTTGTCAAGAATAAAAGGTTTTTTTGTCGCCAGAAAAAGAATAAAACACATTATATATTCAGAAAAAATTGAGGTTGTTCATTTGTTTGGATTTAGGCCAGATTTTTTTGTGAATAAATTTGATTATGAATCACTAAAAATAATAAGTACAATTAATAGTAATTTATACGATGATTACACCATGTTATATGGAAAATTTGTTGGAAAAGTAATGGCTCATTTTCATGTAAAGTCTTTAAATGGTAAAGAAATTGTAGCTTGCTCTGAATTTGTTGCAAATGAAATTAAAAACAGATATGGGATTCGCTTAAAAATAATTTACAATGGTGTTCCAAAAAAAATATATTATAAAACAAATGAAAACGAGCGAAAGGCATCAAGAAAAAAATTAATGTTACCCTTAGATAATCACATATATGTTTTTATTGGTTTACTAATTTATAGAAAGGATCCAATCACCGTATTAAAAGCTTTTATAAATTCGAATGCAATTAATAATTCAATATTATTAATCATAGGTGATGGACCATTAATGGATGAATGTAAATCTTTATGTTTTGAACATAGAAGAAATATTTTGTTTTTAGGTAATCAACCTTCAACAATTGATTATTTAAAAGCATCAAATTTTTATATTTCCTCATCTTATTCTGAAGGACTGCCTACGTCAGTAATGGAAGCAATGGGTTGCGGTTTACCAGTGATTTTGTCAAATATCAATCCACATAAAGAATTAGTTTTTAATATTTTGAATTATGATTATTCATTCCCAGTAAATGATTATAAAAAACTTGCTGATAAAATTGATAAAATTGCTGCAGATGATTTCGATTCTATTAGTGAAAGTTGTTATAAAATTATTTCAGAAACAATAAATTCTGAAATAATGGCATCTGAATACCAAAAATTATATACAATAAATTAATAATGACAAATTTTTCTGTTTTAATTTCCGTTTACTTCAAAGAAAATTCATCTTTTTTTGAAAAAGCATTGGCAAGTATATGGGACGGCCAAACACTTCAGCCGACAGAAATTGTTGTTGTTAAAGATGGTGAACTCACACCTGAATTGGATAGCGTTTTGATTGATTTTTCTAAAAAAGCTCCAGTTAAAGTAGTTGCTTTATCGACTAATGTTGGATTAGGAAAAGCTTTAGCGATAGGTTTGGATGCATGTTCTTATGAATTAGTAGCACGAATGGATACTGATGATATAGCAACTTCAAATCGTTTTGAATTACAAATAAATTATTTAATTAAAAATCCTAATTGTTTTCTTGTTGGTTCTAATATTGAAGAATTTCAACATCAACCTGGAGATTTAAAAAGCATCAAACGAGTTCCTGAACATGATACTGACATAAAATATTTTTTATATAAAAGATCACCTTTTAATCATCCATCAGTTGTTTTTAGGAAATCAAAAATCATAGCAGTTGATTCGTACAAACAAATGTTATCATTTGAAGATTATTATTTATGGTTTCGTTTGGTGAAATCTGGAGGTAATTATTATAATTTCCAAGAACCACTTTTGTATTTTAGAGTCGGAAATGATATGATTGGCAGACGACATGGGTTAGAATATGCTTTAAAAGAATTTCAATTATTCAAGACATTACATCAAGAAAAATTTATTTCATACATTCAATTTATGAAATTTATATCTGTTAGATTTCCATTAAGAATTATTCCAAAAAAACTGTTGAATTTTATTTATTTTAAAGTTCTAAGATAAACGCATTCTGAAATTAAGTTCAAAAGAATAAAATATATAATTAATTTTGATTTTAAAATTTATAGTTATTACATATAAATGTATAAAATGACAAGCTAAGCTCCCCCTTTAATTTTATATACATTATTTGTTTTTTGATTTTTAATAATATTATGACACTAGAAAACACAGCCATCGCTGATCTATTTATTTTAACACCAAGTGTTTTTTCAGACGAGCGCGGTTATTTTTTTGAAGCGTACAATGAATTGACATTAGAAGCATTAGGCATTCAGATTACCTTTGTATAAGACAATCAATCGTATTCGCAAAAAGGAACGTTGAGAGGCTTGCATTACCAAAACCCACCCTTTGCGCAAACCAAATTGAAGAGAGTTATTATGCTTGCCTACCTATAAAATTCAGACATCAATTCATTGATTTTATTTTCTACTATAATATCTTTTTTTAAGTTAAATTTATTATTTAGTAGTTGAATGATTAAATCTGCGTTAATATCATAATTCACATCTTGATAAATTATCTCTTTTTTAATTTTTTCAGAAACAATTATTTTGCAATTTAAAAAACTACTTTCAATCAAACCCAATCCAAAAGACTCAACTTTAGAGGGAAAAATGCAAAAGGTCGATTGAGCGATTAAATTCAGCATTTTATCATGCTGAATTTCCCCCACATTTTTTATTTGAACTCCTTTTTTTAATAATTCATCGATTTTGTTCTCTAGCTTTTTTGGAGCATTAATAGTCAGTATTAATGTTGGATAATAATTAGCTTTTGCCAATTCTTCCCATATACTTATTAATAATTCATGATTTTTATGTGATGAGTAATTGGATGGATAGATGAATTGATCTTCAATTTTACAAGTGGTATCAAATAAGTATAATTGTTCTGAATCAAAAAACGGAATTTTTTTCATTTTTTGTTTATTTATCCCATAAAATCCTCCAAATTCATTGAGAACTTGCTCTTTTTGAAATAAAAACAAATCTGCATTTTTTTGTGTTAATCGAAAATAACACATTATTATTATGTTTCGAAACTTCAGTTTATTTTTCAGGTTTTGATCATTTTTTGTTAATGTCATCAATGAATTGTGCACATAAGTTATGACCCTACAATTCTTTACTTTAAAATTCGGGGCAAAGTTACCAAAACAAAATAGGGTAGTCGGTTGGTATTGCTTTATACAATTCTTTAAAAATTTATTTCTACTGAGTATATAGTTTCCGTTGAAAATTGTTTTGTATCGATACGATTCGTTATTTTCATTATTGATGAGGACAAGATAATTAAGTTCAGCTTTTTCAAGTGATGAAATAAGATAATTTAGTAGCACAATTCCACCACCTTTTCGAATATTTAAAGCGTCAATTAATATCATATCAAAATGTGCATTAAATATAAATAAATCTATTTGCATTTCAAGTTAATTTTATAATTGTAATTTTATTTTTATGAATTAATTACAAAAACGTTGTTTTCTGTTTATTTTACCAGATGATGGTGTTACTTTTGATACTGAATAAAAAAATATTTTGAATAAAACAGCATTAATTACAGGTGTTACAGGACAAGATGGAGCTTATCTTGCTGAATTTCTTTTATCAAAAGGTTATATTGTTCATGGTATTAAAAGAAGATCTTCTTCCCTAAATACGGATAGAGTAGATCACTTGTACAAAGATCCTCACGAAGATAACGTTCGCTTTAAAATGCATTATGGCGATTTGTCTGATTCAACATGTTTAATTAGAATAATTCAAGAAACGCAACCAGATGAAATTTATAATTTGGGTGCAATGAGCCATGTGAAAGTTAGTTTTGAATTACCAGAATATACTGCTGATATTAACGGAGTAGGTGTTTTGAGAATACTGGAAGCAATTCGCATTTTAGACCTGACAAAAAAAACAAAATTATATCAAGCTTCAACCTCTGAATTATATGGTTTGGTTCAAGCTACTCCACAAACCGAATCGACTCCATTTTATCCTCGCTCACCTTATGCTACCGCTAAGTTATTCGCTCATTGGACAGTAGTTAATTACCGAGAAGCTTATGGTGTTTTTGCGTGTAATGGAATTTTGTTTAATCACGAAAGCCCCGTAAGAGGTGAAACGTTTGTGTCGCGTAAAATAACGCGTGCTGTTGCTAAAACTGCTTTAGGTTTTAGTGAAAAATTGTACATTGGAAATCTAGATGCCTCAAGAGATTGGGGACATGCAAAAGATTACGTAGCTGCAATGTGGTTGATGTTACAACAAGATAAACCTCAAGATTTTGTTATTGCAACTGGAGTAACAACTAGCGTTAGACAATTTATACAATTAGCTTATAACGAAATTGGTATTGAAATTCAATTTAAGGGAATAGGTATAAATGAAGTAGGTTTCATAGCTGCTGTTAAAAGTGATCTGTTATTTAATCTTTTAGGTAAAGAGCTAATTGTAATTGACCCAACTTATTTTAGACCGAACGAAGTAGACTTGTTAGTTGGTGATTCCTCAAAATCGAAAAATCTCTTAGGTTGGAGTCCAAAATACGATTTAGCAGGTTTAGTAAAAGAAATGGTGGCGAAAGATTTAGAACTCCTCAATAAGGAACTGACTAGTGAAAATATTTCCTCAAATGTATAATTTAGCGGCGAATACAGTATGTTGAAAAACGCCAAAATATACATAGCAGGACACCGCGGGATGGTTGGTTCTGCTATTTATCGTGCATTGGAATCCCAAGGATATGCTAACATTATTGTTAGAACATCAAAAGAGTTAGACTTGAGAAATCAGTTGGAGGTTGCAGAATTTTTCGCTACCGAAAAACCCGATTATGTGTTTTTAGCTGCTGCAAAAGTAGGAGGGATTGTTGCCAATAATACGTATCGTGCAGATTTTATCTATGAAAACATCATGATTCAAAACAATGTGATCCATCATGCTTACCTCAATGGGGTTAAAAAACTACAATTTTTAGGTTCCTCTTGTATTTACCCTAAATTGGCACCACAACCATTGAAAGAAGAATATTTGCTGACTGGTTTGTTAGAACCAACAAATGAACCTTATGCCATCGCAAAGATAGCCGGTATTAAAATGTGCGATGCTTACCGTGCACAATATGGATGCAATTTTATTTCTGTCATGCCAACTAATTTATACGGTCCAAATGACAACTATGATTTAAATAATTCTCATGTACTACCTGCATTATTACGAAAATTCATTACTGCAAAAAAGAATGGAGAGTCTTCTGTGACTATTTGGGGAACAGGAAGTCCTTTGCGTGAATTTTTACATGCAGATGATTTAGCTGCGGCATGTTTGTTTTTAATGGATAATTACAACGAAGAAGGAGCAATTAACATTGGAGTTGGTGAAGATATTTCAATCTTAGATTTAGCAAAGTTAATAAAGCAAATTATCGGTTACGAAGGTGAGATTATTATAGATCAAACAATGCCAGATGGCATGGAGCGAAAGTTGTTGGATAGTTCGAAGTTAACCAATCTAGGTT
>NZ_JAGNYF010000009.1 GCF_017985075.1 Flavobacterium sp. | reverse complement strand
ATCATATTGTTTTGGAAAGACGGTAAAGTCGATATTACCAAGTATTTCTGTAGTATCAAAAGTGGCGAACCAGTCGGCACCCACTTTGTTTTTAAGTTCTTCTTCTCGTATGTTTTTGTATTTCATTGGGTTGCATATGCGTCTCTGTACAAGCAGCAGTGGAGGCATCACATATACAGATTTAGGTTAGTAATTAGGTAGATTTGGGACGACATAAAACGAATTGCACTTTTGTACTGGGGGCAAAAAAGGGTGTTTTGTCGTGTTTGTTTTTTATTTCATAGGGGTGGGTTTTTTTTTAGTTTCTGGTTGTAGGGATTTTTGTGTGGGAGCGGGGAGTGCTATATGATTTTGACTTTTTCTTAAAAGTATTCATATTTTCTAATTTCTATATTATCAATTTCATCGTTTAAATACGATATTTTTTTTGTCCATTTTCCAAATTTATTAAACTGTGAATAAGTGTATGAATATTTAAAAATTTTATCATTAATTGATGAATCAGTAATATTTTCAATTATATTTCCATTTAAATCATACTTCATTGACTCAGTTGAAATTAAGCTATCATCAACATTATAAGTTTCTATTTTTATTACATAACCTTTATCATCGTATGAGTTTTTAGAATAATTGAATAAAATTTCATCTTGGTATCTTTTTTCTAATTCAATATTTCCTTTTGAATCATAATAGAATACATTTTTTTGTATACCATCTGAATCAAATCTAAAATGTTCTGTTTTTTGACCTTTATCATTATATATGAATGTCCATTTCGTATTTAGACTACCATCACTCTTATATAAAATATATTCAATTTCATTTCCGTTTTTATCGTATTTAAAAATGGTTTTTTCAATTAATGAACCATCTAAATTATAAAGATTTCTTTCTACAGGATGATTAGCAATATTAAACTTTGTAGTTTCTTTAACGTTTAAATAAGTATCATAGGGATTTTCTGATTTTGATAAATAAGAAATAGCATTACCTTTTTTGTCATAGTAAATAGTACTCTTAAAAGTTAATTCACCTTTTTCAATTTTTCCAAATTTATTTAAACCTTTATATGTTTCCGTAGTTTCTTTCTTAACTATATTCTGTCCCACACAATATTGAAATGAATATAGTATTATAGTTAATATTATCTTATACATAGTAAATGTTTTTATTTATTGTTAATACAAATTTTAATATATTTTGTGCAGCGTGGTACAAATCTTCAACAAAGTAATAATACCCAGCTTGCAAAACGGCTGTTGCCGGTAGTTTTTATTTTTTCTGATTTTTCGAATAATATCGACTTAATTCAATATCTATTTCCTTGAGCATTTGTTGACTTTTCCTTCTTATCATTATGCTATTTGAACGTTCCATCGATTCGTATAATTTTCTCTGAATTCTATCAGAAAAATCTCTTACAATTTGTTCTGGAGCATCGTTATTTATTAGGTGATTTAATTCTTGAAATTCCATTCTAGCTCTATCATACTCAAATGAAACTTCTTCCTTTTCTCTGAGTAATAACTCATTTCTTTCGTCAAATCGCCTTAATGTTTTCCTGAAATCACCTCTTAAATCATTCATTTCAGCCATTACAATTTGAAGCATTTTTGCAGTATCTTTTTCACCAATATCTTTTAATGAAGCAGGACTTGATAGAGATAATAAGTTTATCAAACTATTTATTCCTTCTCCTGCATCTGTTGCTTTTTTTGTTGCTACAATAGCATCTTCAAGTGCTTTTTGGTCTTCAAGAACATCACGATAACTTAATTCTTTTCTATATTCAGTATAACGTAAAGGTGATATGTCAAAAATTTTGGGAGTTCCGCATTCTTGAACTAAAACAGTCGGTTTGTCGAAAGCCTGTCTTAAACCAAGTTCAAATAAAACATTTGGATTTCTATTCGAAAGGTCGCAAACCGCCATTGGTGATTCAATTAGTTTTTTCAAAATATCCAAATGAATTAAATTAGTCTGTTTTACTTCATCCGCCCTTACAGGATTAAATCCTGCATTCACACAAGAAACACTAATTATATCTTCATATACTTTTTTAAAATGTCCTTTTTCATAACCTTCAGGGTCAGCAATCGGCATAATAATAAAACAATCTAATTGTTTTTTGTTATCGATGATTTCTTCTTTTTTTGTCATTTTTCTAAAATTACTTTCAACTTGTATATTGTCTATTAAAATCAGACATAGCTACCCAATTTCGGATGGATATGTCTGACAAATATTTTATATTTCATAAAACTAACTACTTTGTTTTACACTAAGTAATCGAATATTGACATTACCTATCGAATAGTCGCATTAGTTTTATTGTGTGCAAAAACCTTATGTTTTACAAAGTAATATTATGTTGTATTGCTATTTTCAAATCTATGATTTATAATTTGTACTTTAAGTCAAATCAATGTAGAATGATTCCTACAAAATAGGTGTGGGGTTATGGGTAAAAGTTTTAGGATGAAGGGTTTGGGGTTATATGTATCTTATTTTTTGTAGAACTTTTATTTAGGTTGCGACTTCAATTTTACTACAAATAGTGGATAACCTGAAATTTCACGTTCCGAACGTGAAAATTTAGGTTGTCTAACGTAAAATTTCACGTCCTGAACGTAAAAATTGGGGTGGTATAACGTAAAATTTCACGTCCTGAACGTAAAAATTGGGGTGGTATAACGTAAAATTTCACGTCTCGAACGTAAAATTTCAGGTATTTAACAAAAAAAACCTTTGGCAGTACACCAAAGGTTTTCAAAATGTAAGAGGGTTTGCTTATTCTTATTCGGTTTTAGCTGCACTACTCGAATTAGTTGCTGAAAAAAACTGCCCAATTTCGGCTACTTTTTGGCTAAACCCCTGCGCATTAGCGTTCGATTTGTATTTGGCATAATCATAGTCTGTTAGTGATGCCTGGTAATTGTCAAAATCTTGTAAAATTTTCGAATTTGAAATTCCATCAATAACGGTTTGCAATCGGATTATAATGTTTTGTTTAAAATTTCGGTCATCAAAATCGGCTAAAAATTCTACCCAATCCACCTCTGGACTTGATAAAGCAGGCTGATTATCTCTAAAGTCTTTTACTTTATTAATAATTAGCTTGTTTTGTTCGTTTACACTACCATACTTTTGGCGCTCTTCTGGGGTTAGGTTAGCGGTTTTGTTTACCAATGCACCCTCTACTTGCGTAAGTAATGTGCTTAACGCTGTTTTTTCAGCAGTAGTAAAATGTCTGTTTTCTAAATTGTTAAATGGCATAATTAAAAAAGTTAAGGTTACTAAATAAATTTTTAGGTAGCATTGAGGGCTGATGTTCTCGTTATTGTACCTAATTTCAAATTTAAATAATAAACTTTAAATTTTTGTGTAGAATGTTTCCGACAAAAAGGGGGAAGGGTGTTTGGTATTTGGTGTTGGGTAAAGGGTAAAGGGTAAAGGGTGAAGGGTAAAGGGTGTAAGGCATAAGTCCATACTTTGCCACTTTGCTACTCTGCCACTTTGAAACTCTTTACTGCAGCGTCTTTATTTACAACTTTATCGCAAGTTCTAATTTTCCGCCCAATCCTAATTCTACTATTTTTTGCAAAGTGGAAAATCGTACTTCTTTTACGTTGTTCTCAATTCTTGAAATATAGGATTTTGTGGTTCCGCTTTTATGAGCAAGTTCTTCTTGAGTCAACCCTTTTTCAATTCGAGCTTCGTGTATTAATGCGCCAAGTTTGAACTGTTCATACCCTTTTTCTAATTTATCACGTTTTTCAGTTCCTGATTTGCCATAAAACTCATCTTTGAATTCGGCAAGCGTTTTTAAATTATTTGTTTTCGTTTTCATATTCTTTTTTTATTTTTAATGCTTTTTCTATTTCTTTTTTTGGTGTTTTCTGTTCTTTCTTTTGAAATCCATTCGCAAGAACGATTAATTTTCCTTTGTCAAAAAAACAGAATATTCTAAAAATATCACTTCCTTGTTTCACTCTTATTTCATATAATCCATCTGTGTTTTCTATATGTTTTAAATACGTTTCTGGAATTTTCTCTAAATGTTCAATTAATTGCAACGTCCAAGTTATCTTATCTTGAACCTTTTCTCTTTGTTTTATAAAAAATTCGGTAAAGTACTCTTTGTAAAAGGTTACTGTTCTTATTTTCTTTTCTTTATCCAAAATACAAAATTAATAAAGTTGCTCTAAAGGACAACATTTTAAATCAATTATTTTCAATATAAATTGATAAGTTTCTATTTTACTTGATTTTTCGGTGTTTTCAACCACTCATTTATATATTACAAAACATTATATAACCAATAAGCTGTAGAGGTCAGATAATCGTAAGTTTTGTTTTATCAAATGTATTAAATCAATTCCAAACTTATTTGTAGAATGATTCCGACAAAAGGGTATTGGGTGAAGGGTAAAGGGTAAAGGGTAAAGGGTGTTAGTCTATACTTTGCCACTTTGCCACTTTGCTACTTTGCCACTCAGAAACTCTAATTCACCACCGCATTAATCTTCTGCCAAAGTACTTCGTCAAAATCAGATAAGGCTGGATTACTGTTGTCTGCGGCATTGCCCATTCTGATAATAACTAATTTGCGGCTAGGCACTATGTATATTTTTTGGTCGTCCATGCCTAATGCGCAATACATATCTGCTGGGGCGGTAGTGATGATACTACCATTAAATTGCAATTGACTTTGAGGAAGATGAAAGCTGCTTTTTCCGTTTAGCCACCACAAATAGCCGTACGCTAAATTAATTTGTTGAGAAGTTGTTGTGGCAGCATTCATATAATTTGAATTGATAATTTGTGTACCATTCCAATTGCCATTGGCTAAAGCCAGTAAGCCAAAACGCGCCATACTTCGGCTGTTACTCCAATAGACACTTAATGCCGTTGGATCGGTAACCCAAGCGCCAGTCATCCCAATTGGGTTGCGTAATTTGTTGTTAAAGTAAGTGTCCCACGTTTGATTGGTGGCAGTGGCTACCACATCTTGTAATTTTACATATACATTATGATACGCCCATCGGGTGCCTGCATCGGCTACGTATTGTAAATTATTGGGTGTTACTGTATCGCCTAAAGCATCGTTTAACCCAGAATTCATACTTAATAAATTCTTACAAGTAATTAAGTTTTCCTTAGCTAAAGGCGCACTCGTCCAGCCCGTTCCTATATAATCGGATACTTTGTTGTTAATATTTATTAGTCCTTCTTGCGCTGCAATCCCTGTAACGGTTGAAGTTAGCGTTTTTCCTGCACTTGCCCAATACCATGGGGTAGTAGCGGTATGTCCGTTGTAATACTTTTCTAAAACTATTTTTCCGTTGTGTAAAACAATAAAACTTTTTGAGTGTTTTTCAATTAGGTAGGCGTCAAGTGCCGCAATGTTTGCCGTATTCCAACCTAAATTTTCAGGTGCTATGGTTTCCCAAGTAGTACCAGAATTTGGTGGAAAATACATAGGTTCCACTGGTGGAGTAGTACAACCACAATCCGTTTCACCACAAGAAATGAATAGAATACTTAATAATAGACTACTTAGACGGATTAGATTTCTTAGATTTTTAGACATATTAGACATATTAGACTTCTTAGATTGTTAGATTGTTAGACTTCTTAGATTTTTCCCTTAACCTTTAACCCTTCACCTTAAACCCTCTTCGCTTCCTCCCAAAACACATCCATTTCGGCTAATGTCATATCAGATAACGATTTGCCTAATGTGCTGGCTTTACTTTCTAAATACTTAAAGCGTTTGATGAATTTTTTGTTGGTGCGTTCTAAGGCGTCTTCTGGGTTGATGTTTAAAAAGCGGGCGTAGTTAATCATAGAGAATAACACATCGCCAAATTCGGCTTCCATTTTATCTTGATTGTTAGCGGCTATTTCCACTTGTAATTCGGCAATTTCTTCTTCTACTTTTTCCCAAACCTGTTGCGTTTCTTCCCAATCGAATCCTACACCTTTAACTTTATCTTGAATTCTGCTGGCTTTTACTAATGCTGGTAAACTTTTTGGTACACCTTCTAACACCGAAGTTCTGCCTTCTTTTAATTTCAGCTTTTCCCAATTTTGTTTTACTTGTTCTTCGTTTTCCACCACCACATCGCCATAAATATGTGGATGACGGTCTATTAACTTCTCGCAAATGCTATTGGCCACATCGGCAATGTCAAAATCATTTGTTTCTGAACCTATTTTGGAATAAAACACAATATGTAGTAACAAATCGCCCAGTTCTTTTTTAATTTCAGGTAAATCATTATCTAAAATAGCATCACCTAATTCATAGGTTTCTTCTATGGTAAGATGACGCAAGCTTTCTAACGTTTGCTTTTTATCCCACGGACATTTCTCACGTAAATCGTCCATAATATCCAGTAATCTTTCAAAGGCTTGTAGTTGTTGGGCTCTTGTGTTCATTCTTTTATTTCAAAATTCAAAATTCGTTGTTGGTTATTCAAAATTTAATGGCTTTCAGCTTTTAGCGATTAGCTTTTAGATTGTTAGAGTTTTAGACTTGTTATAGTATCAAAGTTGCAGAGTGGCAAAGTTTCAAAGTATTGACTTTCGACCTTAGACTTATGCCTTATACTTATCTCTTAACCCTTCACCCTTTACCCAATACCCAAAACCCTTGTGTCAAAGATAAAAAAATATCCCAAACTAAATTAAGAATGGGATATACTATATTTCTTTATGGAAAAAGCTTATTCAGCGGTTTCTTCTTTTACTTCTGCATTTAAAGCATCTAAAGTCACATAGCCCTTAGGTTGTAAAATATTATACCAATTGAATATTTTTTTAATATCCGAAGTGTATACACGGTCTTCGTCATATTCTGGTAAAATTTCACGGAAATAGCTTTTTAATTTGTCGTCTGTTTCTTTGTGCGAAATAGTAGCTTCTCCGTTTTCTTTGGTAGCTATTGATTTAAAAATATCAATTAGTTTTACTTCTTCATTATAAGTAAACACGGCAATTTCAGATAATAAACTTACGTTACTTCTTAATCCTACAGTAATTTTTTTACCATCTAATAAGGATTCTGCCACAAATCCTGAACGGGTTTGTACTTTTAATTCGTATAATCCTGGCTTTCCAGAAATGGCTAATATTTTTTGAAAACTCATAGTTTTTTGTTTTTTTATGGTCGCAAATATATATTTTAAAAAATGAATTTCCAATTTGAAAATCCAAAATAAAACATAAAATTTTTAGGTCCGATTTATTTGATTTTTAAGTTGGCAAATTTCATTCTATAATCGGGTCTGGCTTTGCCTTCCATAATATTTTGAAGTTTCTTACCTACTAATTTTTTCTTTAACATAGATAAATGGTCGGTAAATAAAACGCCTTCAATATGATCGTATTCGTGTTGTATTACTCTAGCAATCAATCCGTTGTAAACTTCTGTTTTTTTTTCGAAGTTTTCATCGTAATATTCAATAGTAACGGTTTCATGACGCAAAACGTCTTCACGCACATCGGGAATACTTAAACAACCTTCATTAAATGCCCAAATTTCACCTTCTTCTTTTAAAATTTTAGCATTAATAAACGTTTGTTTGAACCCTTTTAATTGTTCGGATTCCTCTTTAGTAACTTCGTCGCTATCTGCAAATGGGGTAGTGTCAATTACAAATAATCGGATGGCTAAACCTACTTGAGGTGCTGCCAAACCTACGCCATAAGCATTGTACATGGTTTCATACATATTGCTTAATGTTTCGGTTAAGTTTGGATACTCTGGTGTAATGTCTTCGCAAACTTTTCTTAAAACAGCTTCGCCATATCCGTATATAGGTAAAATCATGGTTTCTTTTTTTTGCAAAATTAGCAAATTTTCTTTTATTCTTGCTTATTAATTTTCTGAACCCTTTTATAATGTAATTACATAACAAAAAAATAACATTAGAATAAAGCAGTCAAACAATAAAATTCGTATATTTGTGTTATAAATAAAACATTAAACAATTCTTAAAAGCCATGAAAAAAATAATTCTATTTGCATTTATATTTTCAGCTTCACTGTCTTTTGCTCAAAATTGGACTACTTCTTTAGATTCGGCCAAAACGGAAGCAATATCTTCGAATAAAAATATTCTTTTGGTTTTTTCTGGATCTGATTGGTGTGCACCTTGTATAAAATTAGACAGGACTATTTTTCAATCTGATGTTTTTAAAACTGAAGCAGAAAAGAAATGGGTATTGTTAAAAGCAGATTTTCCAAAGAAAAAGGGAAATGCTTTATCTGAAGCACAAACAGAAAGTAATAAAAAATTAGCCGAAAAATATAATAAAGAAGGTAATTTCCCATTGGTAGTTTTGTTAGACGCTACGGGTAAAGTATTAGGAATTACTGGCTATAAGAACGTATCACCTACAGAATATGTGCAACTTTTAAATGCGATGGTAAACTAATGAAATTGAAATTTTGTCTCTTTTTGTTTTTAGGAACCTTAACTGCTTTTTCTCAAATTACGCACAAGAAAAAGTATGCTTTATTGGGCAGTCCGTTTGAAATTACTGTAGTAGCCAAAGACACGGTTGAAGGAAATTTTTATGTCAATTTAGCTGTAAATGAAGTAAAACGAATTGAAAATTTAATTTCAGATTGGATTCCGACTACACAAATTTCACAAGTAAATCAGAATGCAGGTATAGTGCCTATTAAAGTCAATAATGAAGTATTTGAATTGGTAGAACGTGCCCTTAAAATATCAAAATTAACCGATGGTGCTTTCGATATTTCGTATGCGTCAATGGATAAGATTTGGAAATTTGATGGTTCGATGAAAGAAATGCCTTCGCCTGAAGCTATTAAAAAATCAGTAGAACGAATTGGTTACGAAAAAATAATTTTAGACACCAAAAACAAAACGATTTTCCTTAAAAATTCAGGTATGAAATTAGGACTTGGCGGTATTGGTCAGGGATACATTGCCGATAAAGTGAAAGAAGTACTTCAAGCCAAAGGTTGTACTGCCGGAATTGTAAATGTTTCGGGAGATATAAACACTTGGGGAAGTCAAATCGATGGCAAACCTTGGACGGTTGGTATTGTTAATCCAGTAAATAAAAATAAAGTATTCGCTACGTTTCCGTTGGTTGATAGCGCTGTGGAGACGTCTGGGAGTTATGAAAAATATGTCACGTTTAACAACATTCGCTATTCGCACATAATTGACCCGCGTTCTGGATATCCAGCAACTGGCATAGTAAGTGTTTCGGTTTTTGCTAAACAAACAGAAATTGCAGATGCGTTGGCAACGGGTGTTTTTGTGTTGGGTGTAGAGGTAGGGTTGAACTTAATCAATCAACTAAAAGGCATTGAGTGCATCATTGTGGATGATAAAGGTAAAATTTTTACTTCAAAAGGAATTGACATTAAAAAATATGAATAAAAGCACTCCTTAATTGGTTTGTAAATAAATAAAATATGAGAAAGTTTTTAAAATTATCCGTGTTGCTTTTGGTTTTCCAATCGTGTAATTCGGTTAAAGAGTACGAAAAAGAAAAAATCAACGATGTAGATATGAAATTATCTGCTCGTGCTTCAGAACGTTACGAAACGTCTTTTCAAGTGTATCGTGAAGCGGCTGCTGGTGCCAATGGTGGAAAATCGGGTGGTGGTTGCGGTTGTAATTAATTTATAAAGATGAAAAAAATAGTATTCGCCCTAAGTTTATGTACGTTTTTATCGTACGCGCAACAAAAAAAAGACACCACCATTGTATTTAAAAAACGTGTTTTAGAAACTACTGAAATCGATTTTTTATCCAGTTATTACAAACAAGATGGTACGCATTCTTCTGTAGGTGGTGGAATTGGTTCTGAAAAATTAACCAATGCTACAGCCAACATAGTAATTGCTATGCCTTTAAATGACGATGATGTTTTGACAATTGATAGCGGAATTTCTGCATATACATCAGCTTCGTCAAGTAATATCAATCCGTTTAATGCTTCAGGGGCTTCCAGAGGTGGTGGTGGAGATGATGACGATAGAGTAGCTGCTGCTGCATTGGCTGCAGGTCCGACAGGTTCGCCTTGGCAAGCGTCTTCTGGTGCGTCACAAAGTGATGTGTTGGCTGCCATAAATGCCAATTACAGTCATAGTAGCGACGATAGAAATTTAATTTGGAATGCCGATGTGGCGTTTTCAAATGAATATGATTATACTTCAATAGGTTTTGGAGGAGGCATTTCGAAATTATTTAATGATAAAAATTCAGAAGTGTCCTTAAAAGTCAATGCTTATTTAGACCAATGGCGCCCAATTTATCCAACCGAATTGAGTGAGTTTGGTAAATTTGGCTCTGGTTTTCAGAGTAATGGTTATTTTGCTGGTGTAACGGTATACAATCAAAGTGGTGCTATTTCTTCGGCTTATTTACCAAATACGTTCTCAAAATGGAGTGCTGTGGGCAGAAACTCGTATTCGGCCTCTGTTGGTTTCTCTCAAGTGTTAACCAAAAAGTTTCAGTTTTCTGTATTTTTCGATATCTTAAAACAAGATGGAATGTTATCCACACCGTATCATAGAATCTATTTTGCAGATAAACCCAATTATTATATTGGAAATTCTGCAAGTATTTCTAATTACGAAAACCCTTCAAATAGTGATGTGTATCGCTTAGCGGATGATATTGAACGCTTACCAAACACTCGTTTTAAATTGCCAATTGGCGCACGATTAAATTATTACTTAAACGAGAGAGTCGTTTTTAGAACGTATTACCGCTATTATTCTGACGATTGGGACATACAAGCACATACGGCTTCTATTGAAATTCCTGTGAAAGTATCTGATAAATTTACCATTTTTCCAATGTATAGATATTATACGCAGATGCAGTCTAAATATTTTGCGCCTTTTGAACAACATCTTTCTACGGAAAAATTCTATACTTCAGATTTTGATTTGTCTACATTTAACGCCAACCAATATGGCGCCGGATTTACGTATACCGACATATTTACCGCTGCAAAAATTTGGAAATTTGGTTTAAAAAATATCGATTTCAGATTCAATCATTACGAAAGAACTGATGGTTTAAATGCGAATATTGCTACGATTGCATTCAAATTTGTAAATCAGTAACTCTTATTCATTAGCACCACCTACATCATTATTATCCAGTTTTACAGGATATTTAGGGTTAAATAACGCAATAAACTTTTTAGTTTTATAGGTGTTGTAAGTCATTTTATTTGACAATGCAATAATGGTTAATGTATCTGTTTTTTGAGTAATATACGATGAGGTATTTCCGTGCCACCAACCGTTATGATAGGTTAGAGTTGGTGCTTCTTTCCATTCACGTAAACGAATGCCTAATCCGTAATTTTTTTCACCTTTCGATTCGTAACTGTATCCTTTAAAAATTTCTTTCTTTAGTTTTTCGCTAAAAAAGTTATCTGAATACGTGGCTAAATCAAACTTTAATAAATCGCGTGCTGTTGAATAAATGTTTTTATCGCCATAAACCAAATCCAAATGGTCAAAAGCTAGGCGTAATCGATTCGATTTATAAGTTTGACTTACGGTGTCGTGGTGTTTTTCGTAGTCAAATACAAACGTGTTTTTCATTCCTAAGGGTTTAAAAAGTAGTTCGTTCATCGCTTCGTGATAACGCATTCCAGAAACCTTTTCAATAATAAGCGCTAATAAAGAATAGTTGGTGTTGCAATAGGCAAATCGCGTTCCTGGTTTACTTTCTAAATGAATTTTTCCAGAATTAATTAACTTTAAAATATCTTGATTGGTGATGCGTTTTGAACGGTCCCATTTCACATCTCGTTCAATAAAATAACCATAATGACGCAAGCCGCTTCGGTGATTTAATAACATTCTTACCGTAATATCTTTATGATAAAAACCTTCTAAGTAGTTGGAAACTTTATCGTCTAAACCAATTTTTTCTTGGTCAACCATTCTTAAAATAACCGCTGCCGTTAAAACTTTACTTACAGAAGCGATATGAATGGGCTTATTTTTTCCGTTTTTATCGTCTTTTTCTTTGTAAGCAAACCCTTGATAATCTTCAAACAAGATTTTTCCGTTTTTTGCCACTAAAAACTGACCGTAGAAATCACCTTTGTTAATTAATTTGTTGTATTGGTAACTGATTTCGTTTTTTTGTTTCTCGCAATACGCAGAATCTAATTCGTTAAATGCTACAAAAAAGTCGCTTTGGTCTTGTTGTGTGCCATTTTTTTTTGAAAATTCCGATGCATTGTCTTTGCAAGAAAGTGTAAATAAAATAAGTGATAAGAGTGTAAGGCGTATTCTCATTATTTTCTGATTTCTATAGTTGGATTTTGTTCGATTAACTGCTCAATAAATTGGTCTCTGTTGATTGGTGATATAAATATGTCGTCGTATTTGTGATAAACAATTTCAATACCTCTGTGATGAAAGCCTGGTTTGTAAAAATTTGTTTTCATTATAGAATTGGAATATTTTATGTTTTTAATTTCTGAAATTTTAATTTTTGTTTTGTAAAAAAACATAGAAACAACCAATACGTTTTCTTGAATTTCGTAATAGGTAGTGAAAAATGTTACTGTAATTAACACACTTGGAAACAAAATTAGAATACCAATAGGCGCCAAAACCATTTCAATAGAATCTCCAGATAAAAAAGCAATAAGCGACACGAGTACTGCAGGAAATAAGGGTATAAAGAAATTAATTTTACTAAAGTCCGATTTGTATTTCATCTATTGTTTTACTGTTTTTTTAGGGCAAATCACATTCTCAAAATATTAATTAAGTACGATTTTATAAAAATGTCATCTGCTTTTGCAAATTAAAGTATTTTTGAAGTATTTTTGATAAAAAATATTGAAAATGTCAACTATCAACTGGAAAATCGTAAAAGAGTACGAAGATATCACGTATAAAAAATGTGATGGTGTAGCGCGTATTGCCTTCAACAGACCTGATGTGCGAAATGCATTCCGACCAAAAACAACTGCCGAATTATTAGATGCTTTTAAAGATGCCCACGAAGATACTTCTATTGGAGTGGTTTTATTATCTGCAGAAGGACCTTCTTCAAAAGACGGAATTTGGAGTTTTTGTAGTGGTGGCGATCAAAAAGCAAGAGGCAAGCAAGGGTATGTAGGCGAAGACGGCTATCACCGATTAAATATATTAGAAGTACAACGTTTAATTCGTTTTATGCCAAAAGCAGTTATTGCTGTGGTTCCGGGTTGGGCTGTTGGTGGCGGACATAGTTTGCACGTCGTATGCGATTTAACTTTAGCAAGTAAAGAACACGCCATTTTTAAACAAACGGATGCTGATGTAACCAGTTTTGATGGCGGCTATGGTTCAGCATATTTAGCCAAAATGGTAGGACAGAAAAAAGCAAGAGAAATTTTCTTTTTAGGTAGAAACTACTCAGCACAAGAGGCCTACGAAATGGGTATGGTAAATGCTGTAATTCCGCACACTGAATTAGAATCAACTGCTTACGAATGGGCGCAAGAAATATTAGGTAAATCGCCAATGTCTATCAGAATGTTAAAATTCGCTATGAATTTAACCGATGACGGTATGGTGGGACAACAAGTTTTTGCTGGTGAAGCCACACGATTGGCCTATATGAGCGAAGAAGCTGTAGAAGGTAGAAATGCGTTCTTGGAAAAACGAAAACCTAATTTTGAGAAAAAGTACATTCCTTAGATGGGTGAAGGGTGAAGGGTGTTAGGTAAAGGGTGATAGGTAAAGGGTAAAAGTAAAAAGAGAAAAGAGAAAAGAGAAAAGTAAAAAGTGTTCACAAATAAAAAACTTCTTTTAGTTTTAAGTAGTTCAATGCTATTGTATTGGTTGCTTAGCAAAACAATTGATGTATATCAGATTACTATTTTAGGAGTTCTTTTTGAAATTATTTGGCTTCCAATGTTAGTGTTGTTTATTGTTTTGCCAATACTAAATACCTATTCACTAATTAAAAACAAAAATAGTTTGATGTCGTATTTTAGTTTGGCATTAAATGTAATTACACTATTAATCGTTTTCTTAGTTTAATGAAAAACACAATACAACCTTGGATTCAAGCGGCACGCTTACGAACGTTACCCCTTTCTATTTCTGGAATTTTGGTAGGAAGTGCGTATGCGTATTACCAACATTCATTTGATTGGATTATTTTTGTGTTGGCATTATGTACCACATTATCTTTTCAAATATTATCCAATTTCGCTAACGATTATGGCGATGGCATAAAAGGCACAGATGCCAATAGAATTGGCGAAAAGCGATTAGTAGCTTCGGGTGAAATTACGTCTGCCCAAATGAAAAAGGCAATTATCATCAACTCGGTTATAGCCTTTGTTTTAGCTGTAGCTTTAATTTATTTTGCATTTGGACAAGAAAATTTTGTGTATTCGTTTACTTTTTTGGTGTTAGGAATGGCTTCAATTGCCGCAGCCATAAAATATACCGTTGGAAATAATGCTTATGGATATAGCGGTTTTGGAGATGTTTTCGTTTTTATCTTTTTTGGATTAGTAGCTGTTATTGGAAGCAATTTTTTGTACTCGCAACATATCGATATTAAATTATTTCTTCCCGCTACGGCGATAGGGATGTTAAGCACCGCTGTATTAAACTTAAATAATATGCGCGATATTGAGAATGACAGAATCGCAAATAAAAATACGTTAGTGGTAAAGTTTGGATTGAAATGGGCTAAAAAATACCAACATTTCTTAATTATTGTTCCGTTTTTATGTTTGTTTGTCTTTTCAATAGGAGTAAAAACGAAAATATTTTTAAGCTTTTTTGTTTTTATTTTCTTTTTAATGCATTTAGAAAAAGTAAGAAAATCAACTTCTGCTGTAGATTTTGATCCTGAATTAAAAAAAGTAGCATTAGGAACATTTGTTTTAAGTATACTAATTTGGATTAGCTTTTTATATTAATAAAAATAATAGTAACTATGAAAATAACATTTTACGGACACGCGTGCTTGGGTATTCAAATCAATGATACTCATATTTTGGTAGATCCTTTTATTACAGGAAATGCAAAAGCGTCTCACATTTCTATAGATGAAATTGAAGCCGATTATATATTGCTAACACATGCGCATCAAGACCATATTTTAGATGTGGAAACTATTGCCAAACGAACAGATGCAGTAATTGTATCTAATTATGAAATTGCTTCACATTATGGAAATAAAGGATTTCATTATCATCCAATGAACCACGGCGGAAGTTGGGATTTCGAATTTGGGAATGTCAAATACGTGAATGCGATTCATACCTCCTCATTTCCTGATGGAAGCTATGGTGGGCAACCAGGTGGATTTGTAATTGAAGGTGAGCATAAAAACATATACATCGCTGGCGATACGGCTTTAACAATGGATATGAAATTGATTCCGATGCGAACCAAATTAGATTTGGCTATTTTGCCTATCGGAAGTAATTTTACAATGGATGTGGAAGATGCTATTATCGCTTCAGACTTTGTAGAATGTGATAAAATATTAGGCTATCATTACGATACTTTCGGTTATATCGAAATTAATCACGAAGAAGCCAAACGTAAATTCTTCCAAAAAGGAAAAGATTTAATGTTATTAGAAATAGGACAAAGCATCGATTTATAAACTTTGGTATCAAAATTGCTTAACAACAGAAAAACTATTTAATGAAAAAAATATTCTTATTTCTTCTTATTACTCAAATTTCTTTCGCTCAGAAAGATGGTTTTTGGGATAAAGAACGCGCGTTTACTAAAGAAATTAAACTTTCATCGGGCAACCGAACCTTAGTGAAAATTGACGACTTGCCTGAGGGTGCCTCTGAATTTGTATTCCGAATTTCATTAATTGATGAAAACGGAAAAATCACAAATAGCTTGGCATCTATACTAAAAGCCATACCAGATCCTACAGGTATTAGTCAAGGCACAGCAGGCGCTATTGTATTAACTAATTCTCTTTCTGGCGACGATACTTGTGTTTATGGAATTTACACATCTGAGAAGGCCGGAAATCAGTTTTTAAAAGACGGAAAGTTAGAAACGGCTTGTTATTTCAGTAAAGAACCCATAAATAAAGACAGTAAAGTAATTTCTATTAAAAACACAAAATGTTTTGAAAACACACCAAATATTTGGTTTGTTTTTGAAAATAAAAACTGGGTATTAAGCACCAAAATAGTATTGGAAGTGGTTTCTTGGATAGATTATTCAGCCAGTAGAGGTTGGAATTTAGAAACAAAAAAAGAAATAGTTACACTTGGAAAAAAATTAGATTGGTATAAAAAATCACCAAAAGAAGCCGTTTTTTTAGCTCAATTTGTAGCAAGTTTTACAGAAAAATACAAATATTCTGAGTACAAACAATTGATAGCAGTAGAGAAATCTAAAGCAGTTGCTGAGGTACAAGAAATAGCTTTAAAAAAAACCAATCAATTTGATTTGTATTTAAATACGATACGAATAGAAGCCGTTCAGTTAAATAAGAATAATAAAGTTGATGAAGCCATTTCAAAAATTCAAGACGAAATTATATTTAAAAAAGCAGCCAGTCATATCGATTATGGTTTATTGGGAAATTTCTACTTATTTTCAAAACAATTTGCTAAAGCAGAAGATAATATAAACAAAGCTATAGCTTTAGAAAAGAACGATTTAACACATCAATTGCAATTGGCTCACGTGTATTTATTTACAGACCGTGTTTCGGAAGCTAAAGACCTTCATAATCAATACAAAACGCAAAACATTGCCTCAAATACAAGTTGGGTAAATCAAACGAAATCTGATTTTTCTGAGTTTGAAAAGAAAGGCTTTCCAATAAATAATTTTAAAAAAATACTAAGAATCCTTGAATAATTATTTCGCAGAGACGCACGAAGAATACGTAAAGTCACACAAATTTTGCGAATCTTTGCGAAACTCTGTTTAACAAAATGAAAGCTACCTATAAAAAATACATCCTAAACTTTAAACGTCCAAGCGGTACCTCTCGTGGTGTGATGACGGAAAAAGAAACCTGGTTTTTACTATTGGAAGAAAATGGTAAAATTGGAATAGGTGAGTGCGGATTGTTGCGTGGTTTATCAGTTGATGACCGACCAGATTATGAAGAAAAATTGAAATGGGTGTGTGAAAACATTCATTTAGGTAAGGATCAATTATGGGATGCATTACTTGAATTTCCTTCCATTCAATTTGGTGTTGAGATGGCATTTTTATCTTTACAAGCTAAATCTCTATTTGAATTGTTTCCTTCTGAATTTACCCAATCGAAAGATTCAATTTTAATTAATGGATTGGTTTGGATGGGTGAGGAAGCGTTTATGAAACAACAAATTGAAGAAAAATTAGCGGAAGGTTTTACCTGTATAAAATTGAAAATTGGCGCTATAGATTTTGAAAAAGAATTGGGTTTATTGCGATTTATTCGTCAACATTTTGATGCAAAAACCATTGAAATACGTGTAGATGCAAACGGTGCTTTTGATTCAAATGAAGCTTTAAATAAATTAAATCAATTATCTGAATTTGAATTACATAGCATTGAGCAGCCTGTTCAAAAAAACAACACTGACAAGATGTCAGAGCTATGCAAAACCACACCTTTTCCAATAGCGTTAGATGAAGAGTTGATTGGTGTTTTTAAATATGAAGCTAAAGCAATGCTTTTAGACGCCATACAGCCACAATATATTATTTTGAAGCCCAGTTTTATTGGCGGCATAAAAGGTAGCTTAGAATGGATAGAATTAGCTGAAAAACGAAATATTGGTTGGTGGATTACTTCGGCATTGGAAAGTAATGTGGGATTAAATGCGATTGCACAATTTACGTACACGTTAAACAATAAAATGCCACAAGGATTAGGAACGGGTGGTTTGTATACTAATAATTTCGCTTGTCCATTAGAAATTAAAAACGGCAAGTTATTTTACGTAAAGGAACGAAATTGGGAATTTAAATTGTAAGTTTACAAATAATTCCTATAAATTATACGTGTTATGAAGTTACTTTTATTACTTTTCTTTTGCTTTACTATGAATACAATTTCAATTTATGATTTTTCTAAAAACTCAAACGTTTCCGACTGGTTAATAGTTGATGATGTGGTAATGGGCGGTCGTTCCAATGGTCGGTTTTCTATCGATGATGATGGGAATGGCGTATTCTCGGGTACAGTGTCTACTGAAAATTATGGAGGATTTTCGTCTGTAAGGTATCAATTTGACAAAATTAATACTAACGCTGACAGTAAAATTACTCTAAAACTAAAAGGCGACGGCAAAGACTACCAAATTAGAATTAAAGACAAAATATCAAAATATTATTCTTATATCTCCACATTTAAAACTAATGGAGACTGGCAAGAAATTAATATTAATATGAAAGATTTATACCCTTCTTTTCGTGGTCAGGATCTAAATCTACCTAATTATAACAGCAATTCATTTGAAGAATTGATTTTTTTAATTGGCAATAAAAAAAATGAGTCTTTTCAATTGGTAATTGATAAAATTGAACTGAATTAAATACTTTCTTAAACTAAAATCACTTTAATACATAATCCAAAAAAAAACGACAAAATTAATTGTCGCTTTTTCTTATTTACACATAGTTTTATAACTCTCAGTTAGTTTTATAAAAGGATCTAAATAATAATTAGCAAAAACGGTACTTTCAAAATCTCGTTTTTCTTTTTTAGTTTTTAAGTTTTTCTTTCCTTCGTTTACGTCGCTTTGCATTTTCTGATATTTTTGTATGGCGTCTTTTTTCATTTCTTCTGAAACATCCATCTTTTGATCGAGTATTTTCTGAAACTCTGGACAATCATTAGTAACGTGCTTAATTGCATTTACTACTTCTTGCCCAATTTTACTTTGATTTTTGAATAAGTCCATCATACTAAAATCTAAAGGATTAATAGCTAAATTATCTTTTGAATTATTTAAATAAAAAACTGTTCTAACATATTTGCCTTGCGCTATCATATTATAACCATAGAAATTTATCGAATCTTTTTTAATTAAAGGCAAAAATATAACACGGTCAGTTTTTTCAATCTTGCCATTGTTATTTGTTGTCAAAATATTTAATCTTTTAAATTCTTTGATATCTTTTGTCTCTATATCAAAGTGCGTAATATAATTTATTGAATCTGCTGAAATTTGAATTGAAGTATCATCTGCATTTTTTCTAAATCTAATTTTTTTTCTATTATAATTAATATCGTTTTCTAGATCACTAGGTTTAAACCCAAAATCTCTGATCTCAATTATGTTTGGAGAATCAAAATCTTGAACTTCACCCATTAATGTTTTCCCATTAGTTAGTTGAACCGTTGCAGGTACATAATCTTTTTTTCCAAAATAAAATTCAACACCAGATGTTTGTTGATTCATTCTACCATTTTGAGCAAATGAATTTAATGCTATCGCAATAAAAAACAATAAAAATAGTTTCTTCATAACTATAATTTATCCATATTACTTGATAAAGTTTCAATAAACTTAGTAATAGGTCCTTTTACCATCATCGCCATCATTGCATTAAATTCACCTTCAAAAAACAATTGTATATCGGTTTCATTTTCTGAAATCGCATCTATTTTTGCAGTTAAAGTAAACGGTAATTTACTTGATGCAGCACCTAAAATAATTTCTGAATTTGGTGTGCTTGCTTTTTTTACCAATTTAATTTCAGGCATACCTTTTAAACCAAATTCAAAGCAATTTTCATCAATAACTTCAAATTTTGCCATATTTTCAGGCATTAATTTTTCGAAATTTTTAATATCTGATAAGGCATTAAAAATGTATTCAGCTGATTTTTTTACGTTTGTTTTTGGACTTTCTAAATTCATTGTTTTGTTTTTTTGTTTCAGGTTTTAGGTTTCGTAAATCTAAACTCGTAAATCTTAAATTCAAATTTACGCTTTATTTTTTGTAATTCAAATAATCTTGCAATAGTATTGTTGCGGCAATTTCGTCAATTAATCCTTTGTTTTGGCGTTGTTTTTTCTTTAAACCGCTATCAATCATAGTTTGAAATGCCATTTTTGAGGTAAAACGTTCATCTACACGTTCCATTTTCATATTTGGAAATTCGGTATGAAACTGCGTTATAAATTTTTCAATAATTTCTGTGCTTTCACTTGGTAAGCCGTTCATTTGTTTCGGTTCGCCAATGATTACAGTTTCCACATTTTCTTTAGAAAAATAGGTTTTTAAAAAAGCAATTAAATCTGTAGATGGAATAGTGGTAAGTCCGCTTGCAATAATTTGAAAGTCGTCTGTAACCGCAATTCCTGTTCGTTTTTGTCCGTAATCTATGGATAAAATTCGTGCCATTAAATTAATTTAAATACAAAAGTAAGTAAAACCTTAAGTAAATGTATGAATTACTACAAATAAAAAATCTCACCTTGATAAATCAAGATGAGATATTAAATATATATTTCTGTATTTATTGTTTTGCAGTTGGTAAACTTTCTAAAATTTCCACTTCAAAAATGATATTACTGTTTGGTGGAATCACGTTCCCAGCACCTCTTTCTCCATATCCTAATTTAGCTGGAATAAAGAAAATTGCTTTATCATTGAAATTCATATTGTTAATTCCTTCTAAAAATCCAGGGATTAAACCCCCTTTGCTTCCGTATTTAAATGGAAAAGGTTGGTAACCGTTTTGATTGGCTCTGTTTAGGTCAAATTTACCATACATTTTGTTTATGGCTTCGTAGCTACTGTCAAAAAGACTCCCATCTTCTAAATATCCTGCATAATGCACATAAATATCTTTACCTTCTGCTGGTTTTACGCCTGTTCCTTTTTGTAAGATGCTATATTGTAAACCAGAAGCCGTAGTTGTTGTTTTTGCTTTTAAAGCAGCTAATTCAGCAACTTTAGCAGCTAAAAGCGGACCTAATTTTTCTTTCATTTCTTTATCAGCAATGGCTTTTGCTTCCGATTCTTTTTGTTTTCTTTCTGCTTCTAATTTTGCATTTGCTTCTGCCTTAATTCTGTTTTCTTCTGCTTCTTTTTTATCTAATTCAGGTTTCATTTTCATATATTCTGAAAATACTTTTTCTGCATTGAAATTTTTAGCTAATTTTCCTTTTCTAACAATTACTACTTTTTCAATTACATCGTCCTGAGCAATAGCATCTACTACTTTTTGCCCTTCAATAACGTGACCAAAAATACTGTGTTTGTTGTTTAACCAAGGTGTATCTTTATGTGTGATGAAAAACTGAGACCCATTTGTTGCAGGTCCAGAATTTGCCATAGATAAAATTCCTGGCTTGTCGTGTTTTAAACTTGGATCAAATTCGTCTTTAAATTTATATCCAGGATCTCCTGCTCCAGTTCCTAAAGGACAACCACCTTGAATCATAAAATTCGCAATAACTCTATGGAATTTTAAACCATCGTAATAAGGTTTTCCTTTTCTGTCGTTGGTTACAAATTCATTTTTACCTTCTGCTAACGTAATAAAATTGGCAACAGTAATAGGTGTTTTTTGAAATTCTAATTGTAAGGCAATTTTACCTTTGTTGGTATAAATTTCTGCAAATATACCTTCCAAAACTACTGGTTTTGGTTTTGCATTTTTAGTTTGTGCTAAAGAAATAGTGGCAGTTAATGCACACAATAATACTACTAACTTTTTCATTTTTAATTAATTTGGTTTTTCTAATAATTCTACTTCAAATAATAATGTGGCATTAGGCGGAATGGCGCCATACCCTTGTTCGCCATATCCTAAATGCCCGGGTATTAATAAGGCCATTTTATCGCCAAATTTCATATTTTCTAATCCTTCAATAAATCCAGGAATTAAGCCAGTTTTACTTCCGTAAGTAAATGGAAAAGGTGCATATCCGTTTGCTTCTTTTCTGGCTTCATCTAATACGCCATTTTCTTCGGCTACATTCGCATAACTTGTGTCAAACAGCGTGCCATCAACAAAAAATCCTGCATAATGTACAAATACTTCTTGGCTATAAACTGGTTTTTTTCCTTTTCCTGAAGAAATTAATTTATAAATTAATCCTGTTTTGGTTTTGGTTCCTGTCGCTTTAATATCCTCAATTTGAGCTACTTTTTTGATTTTAACTTGCTCAAGTACTTTTTGTAATTCGACTTGTTTATCAAAATATTCTTTAAAGACTTTAACCGCGTCGAATTTTTTAGCAGCATCACCATTTCTGATGATTTTTACAGTATTTATTTTATCGCCAACCACAATTGTACTTACAATATCTAATCCTTCTACTACTTCGCCAAAAACACTGTGTTTTCTATCTAAATATGGTGTTTGATCTGTTGTTATGAAAAACTGAGAACCATTTGTGTTAGGTCCTGAATTTGCCATAGATAATATTCCCGCTTTTCCGTGATTTAATTCTGGGTGAAATTCATCTTTAAATTTGTACCCAGGTCCGCCTTGCCCAGAACCTAAAGGATCACCACCTTGAATCATTGGCGGATTTGCTTCGACTCTGTGAAAAGTTAATCCGTCGTAGAAGTGAATGCCTTTGTATTTGGAGTTCACATAATTATTTTTTCCTTCAGCTAATGTAACAAAGTTTGCTACTGTAAAAGGCGCTTTTTCGAATTCTAATTTTATAGTAATATCTCCTTTAGATGTTTCAATTAAAGCATATAAACCATCTGATAAATTACCATTTTCAACTTTGCCTGTACAAGAAATAAATAGCGTACTAAATAAAAGGAATGTAAGTATCTTTTTCATTTTTAATTATTCTGGGGTTTCTGTTTTTATTTCATTTAACGTTACGTGACAAATAATAGGCTGATTCGTCCCGATTTTTTTATCATCACCGTGATATCCGTATGCAGATTGTGAAGGAAAAATGAATTTCACCTTGTCGCCTTTATGCATTAATTTGATACCGTTTCGTAAACCACTCATAATATTTTGTTTGTCTACATAATAGGTTTGTGGTTTTAATTCTTCAGCGGTATAAATGATATTTCCGTATAAATCGGTAATTTCATAATCAAAATTCACTACATCGCCTTTTACAGGAAATACATTTTCAGTACTTTTAGTTTCATAAGCATACCAAAAGCCTTTTTCTGAACGATTGTATATAAATGCAGTATCTTTTTGAATGATTTTTGTGATGGCTATTTTTTCTTGTTCATTTAACTTTTTATTTCTGTCAATGGATTCTTTCATAAAAGTTCCAGAAGTTTGAGAAATGGGTTTACGCGCTTGCTTTTCAGAACACGAAGCAATGAAAATGGTTGCTGCAACAAGTAAAATATATTTGAATGAGTTCATTTTTGTTAATTTATTTTTTTTCGACTGCTAAAATAGCAATAAATTTAGTTATTGTGTCTTCTAAACTATCAAAAGATTTCCCACCAGCTGCATTTTTGTGTCCGCCACCATTAAAATGATTTCGGGCAAACTGATTTACATCAAAATCACCTTGTGAACGAAATGAAATTTTAACTATTTTTTCTTCTGAAACTTCTGTGAAAAACGCTGTAAAATCAATTTTTTTAATGGTTAAGCCATAATTTACTATACCTTCTGTATCGCCTTTTTTAACTTGTAGTTCGTTTTGTTCTTGTTGCGAAAGTGCAATATAACTGGTTTTGTATTCCGGTAACACTTTCATATTTGATAGTGCTTTTCCTAAAATTTGTAGTTTATTATAATCGCCATTATCGTATAAATTTACGTGAATTTGCGAATTATTCACGCCGATATCAATTAAATTGGCTACAATGCGATGTAAGTTTCCGGTAGTTCTTGGAAAGCGAAATCCACCAGAATCTGTTGCGATTCCTGTATATAAGCACGTAGCTGCATCTAAATTTATGTAGTCGCCAAGTTCTAATTTTTGGATGAATTCATACACCATTTGGCAAGTGGAACTATACTCAATATCTGAAAACATATATTTTGCATAGGCATCAGGTTTCTCGTGATGGTCAATCATTATAAATGTTGTAGAAATAGTTTTTAAAACCGTTTCCATTTGCTCACCTGTACGATGAAATGCATTAAAATCTAACGTAAAAATTAGTTCTGCTTCTTTTAAAACAGAAATTGCTTTATTGGTATGCGCGCCTTCAAAAATTAGTGTTGCGTCATTTGTACCTGGAATCCATTGTAAATAATCTGGAATTTCATTGGGCACAACAACCGTAATTTGGTGATTTAATTGTTTTAAAATATGATATAACCCAAGCGTAGAACCCATTGCGTCACCATCCACATTTCTATGCGGAATGATAGCAATTTTTTTTGGAGTTGCTAAGAGTTGTTTTATTTCAGAAATTTGACTTTCGTTTATATGTTGCATTAGTTAAATAGTTTAAAACCAATTAGTACACCTAAAAAACCAATAAAAATCGATGATATTGTGTATAAAAGCGCTAAGTTATAATTTTGATTTTGAATAAATTGAATGTTTTCTAAACTAAATGTTGAAAAAGTAGTAAATCCACCACAAAACCCAGTTATTAGTAAAAGTTTCAACGTTTCATTTTGTACATTATTTTTCTGAATATATCCAAAAAGTAATCCAATACATAAGCAACCTAAACCATTAGCTATGAAAGTTGCCCAAGGAAACTGAGTTGTACTGTTTCTGGTTAAAAAATAACTAAGTAAATATCTGACTACACTGCCAATTCCGCCTCCAAGAAGTACTAAAAATATGTTTTTTATCATCGTTTTAAACTAAAATGTCCTTTTATAATTTTACCGTTTGAAACTTCTATAACAAACCAATAATCTGTTGAAGGAAGCTTTTGATTATCGAAAGTGCCGTCCCAACTGGTGTTGGTTTTGTTAATTTCTTTTATGAGTTTTCCAAATCTATCAAAAATATAAATTTTACTGTTTTCTAACCCTTTTTTATCTAAATTTTTAATTTGCCAGATATCGTTAAAAGTATCTCCATTAGGAGTGAAAAATTTTGGATAGGAAATTGCGAAAAAAGTATCAGAAATTGTTCCGCATTGTTCTTCTTTTACATAAATACGGTATTCTCCAGGTTCAGGCAAGTTAAAAAAGGGTGTGTTTTGAAAATTTACATTGTCAATTGAATAAGTATAATTTCCATTTCCAATAATAGTAATTAAAGCCGTTAAATTTTCCTCAAAATCATTTACTTCAATACTTGTAATAGTAGCAAGTTCAGAATTAATTACAGTAAATGTTTTTGTATTTGTGCATCCATTCGCACTTGTTAACGTCACAATATAATTTCCTTCGTTTGAAATAGAAATTGTTTGTGAATTCTGAACTGGTAAAGTATTCCAACTATATGTAGAAAAGCCACTTGGAGCACTAATTGTAGTTGTTGAATTATTGCAAATATTTATTAATTCGGTTGTTAAAATACCACCAGATGATAATACGTTTAGCGTAATTGGAATGTTAGAATAGCAATTTTCAAGCGAAACAATTCTTGCATAAATAATTTGTTGATTTAGTGTAGTATTCGTAAAGTTTGCTAGTAAAGCAGTTGTTCCTGAGGGAGAATCAAATAATGCTACACTATAATTATTAGGTAAGTTGTTAAAAATTTGGGTTTTAATGGCGTTCAAATCAAAGTCGGCAAATCCATCAGAATTCGTATCACAAGCTGTAAAACTGGTAGTTGATGTAGTTATGTTAGGCGCATATTCTATTTCAATTGAACCTGTAATCACGCAAGTAGTATTGATGTTTATTTCTACAGAATAAGTTCCTGCTGAAGTTACGTCATAAGTGGCACTATTTGTTCCAACTTGATTTCCATTTTTGAACCATTTATAATTTGTAGCACCGGCTTGTGTGGCATTTAAAATTAATGTTTCGTTAGGGCATAAGGAATTTCCTGATGAAAGTAATCGATTAGGTCCTAAGTCTTTTTCTGATACAAAACTTCCAGCTTTTAAGAAAATCCCAGAATCAAATCGGCCATTTCCTTCATCGGCAATTACTAATTTTATATGATATAAAGTTCCAGGTATTACTGCTGCTTGTGCCGTTAAAATTTTAGTTTGCCCATCATAAGTAGTTGGGTAATTGCCTGAATTAAATGCATCAAAATATGCTTCATTCGCAGCAGGACAAATAGTTCCGCTTCCTCGAACCGTATTCACACGCACAGGAATAGTTGTGTTTGGAATTAATGCTAAGTTTTGATACGTAGAAGCAGTAGCTTCTTTGAGTAAAAAAGCAAAACCATCAGTATAATTGCACTGGTTTGAAGCTGGATTCAAAAGATATTGTTCGGATGCAAAAATATAATCAAAGCTGATAGTATTCGCATTCGGTATAAAATCGAATTCTAATACAGTAGCATTAAACGTGTTAGATAGACTTAATGCAGTATTTAAATCGGTGTCTCCATTCCAACTCATTCCAATACCTGAATCAGAAAAATTTGTATTAGGTCCAATTACGGAACTTAATTTTCCAGTACTTAAAACAATACCTTCTTGAAAAGGAAATACAGAACCATTAGCATTGAAATAACCAAAACTCATTTCACCCGCACTAAAATTTCCACCAGTTGCAGAAAAGTTACTTACAGATACGCAACCACTATTGACTAAAATGTTTTCAATTAGCTGTTGTGCTGTAAAGGTTTGATTTACAGTTATATTTTGCGAAACACCAACGTTAAATAAAACGCCAAAAAATATAAATATTATTCTTTTCATAGCATCAGCAAAGATACTATAAATCTCGTTTTTTAAGGATGTAAAAAGATAATAATAAGAATAAACAGGTCCAAAATAGTACTATTACAATACTAACAGGCTCTACGGCATAATTTTTCTCTATAGTTGCGCCCACTGTAGTGGTAACCGATTTCACAAAATTTAATCTCGTAAAAGGCTCTACAATTAAATTTGACATCGATTCTAAAGGAAATAATTTTTTTAGAAAATCAATTGGAGTAGTGTCTTTATCTAAATGTGTATAGCCTAAAATTTGATATTTTAAAATGGCGTGGCCAATATTTTCGCCTAAAAACCAAACAAAAATAAATCCTAATGTAAAAGCAGATCGTTTAATTAACAAGGCAAGAAATAAACAGAAAGAGAAAAACGCAACGTGTTTTAAAAAGTATGCAAACAAATATTCTAAATCCGAAAAAATAATGCCTATTTCTGTATACGAAGAATATTTTAAACCTAAAATTAAACTAATTACAAAAACTAAAGTTGTCGAAACTAATGAGAATACTAATATGGTATATACTTTTGATAATAAGAACTCTTTTTTGGACATTCCATCAATTAAGTTTTGTTTTAATGTGCCATAACTGTATTCATTGGCAATCATTGAAACAATAATTACAGCCAAAAATATTTTTAACCAAGAGGCAATATAAGTTGTGAAGTGCCAAATATATGGAAAATTGAAAAAGCCACTTTTTGCAGCTTCAAATTTAAACACACCAAAATCAAATTCAATTAAAGCTACCGTAGCTAATAACGAAAGCGATAAAAAATAGACTATGGTTAATATTCTACTGGCTTTGTTTTGCCAAATTTTTTGTAATTCTATAGAGAGTAATCTTTTCATTTTTTTAGTTTAATTAGTTTGAAAGTTGCCTGAGGCTCTCGAAGGCAAGTGTTGAATTAATTTTGTTGCCTTCGAGAACCTCAGGCAACAAAATTAATGTTTCGTTAATTCTAAAAACTGTTCTTCTAAACTATGCTTTCTTTTCACTAAATGTGTAAGTGTGATATTTTGTTTAAATAAGTGCGAATTTAATTCGGATGCTTCCAAATTAGCATTTAAATACACCAATACTTTTGAATCCTCTTCTTCAATTTTGTCAATTTGTGGAAACGATTGTAACGCAGTTTTTAATTGAGCTAAATTATCCGATTCCAATTCAAAGAATCCTTCATTTGCTGTAATTCCGTCAACCGTTCCTTGGTATAAAGTAACGCCATTTCTTATTACAATTACGTGTGAGCATACTTTTTCTACTTCGTCTAATAAGTGAGACGCTAAAAGAATTGTTGTGCCCTGATTGGCAATAATTCGGATTAAATCTCTAATTTGTCTAATTCCTTGCGGATCTAAGCCATTTGTAGGTTCATCTAAAATTAAAATTTCTGGATCGTTTAATAGGGCAGAGGCTATAGCCAAACGCTGCTTCATTCCTAAAGAAAACGTTTTAAATTTGCTGTCTTTTCTTTCTAAAAGACCTACTAATTCTAATTTTTCGGTGACTTTTGTAAAAGGAATGTTTTTTATTTTGCAGACTAATTTCAAATTGTCTTCCGCAGACATATAAGGGTAAAAGTTGGGACGTTCAATAATGGCACCCACTTTTTTTAGGGCTTCGTGTGTAGAATGTGCCCCATCAAACCATTGAAAATCGCCAGATGTTTTGTTTACTACGTTTAACACAATGCCCAATGTAGTTGATTTTCCAGAACCATTTGGTCCTAAAATTCCATATACATTTCCTTTTTTAATTTCAATAGAAACATTGTTTACCGCGTGAACTTTGCCGTATTTTTTATGAAGATTGGTGATTTTTAATATAGTTTCCAATAGTATTACGTATTTAATTTATAGGTAAGACGACAGAAACGGTATCCTGTTACACGTATTCGTTAAGAAATTTCGATTTATTTTTTCGAATAAAAGCAACAATTAATGCAACAACATCTTCCTCTTCTTCAGTAAAGAAAATTTCATCTAAGTCTTCCCAACCGGAGATGATTTTTTCATCAAGCTTTGTAATAACCTCTTGTCTTTTAGTAGTGTCTTCGGTATATTTTACTGTGAACAATTGAAAAGCTTTGGTAAGTAATGTTGCTGTTTTAGGCGCTTCAATCTCTTTATAAGCTTGGATAATTTCAGCGGCAAAATCGCCACTTTCATTGTTAAAGAAATAATGCAAACCACCTTCATTCATCGCCGCCTCAAAAATATCAATAAGTACAAATGTTTTTTCGGCGTGGTTTAAATCTGTTTTTTGTTTTTTATCCCAAATATGAGTACCAACGGCTTCAATAATAGCTATTTCGTCTTCTAATTGTAATACGGTTTCAATATTTTGCATATAAAAATGTTAAAGTTTGTTTGTTTTGTAATTTATAAAATTAGGAGTAAATAGTTGTGCTATTATTTCTTAAAAAGCTCCAATAAGTATTTTGCACCTATAAAAGGAGAGATTTCGTGTTGAAGTACTTGCTTTTTAACGGTTTCTAATTGTTTTATTATTTCTGGATGTTGGTAAAAGCTGTTTTTCAGTTGTTCATTAATTGTTTCCATCATCCAATATTGGTTTTGTGCCTCTCTGTTGGCATAAAAATAACCAGAATCAGTTGTTTGAGAAATATAAGCTAAAATAATCGCATACACTTCTGAAATACCATCTGAAGTAATTGAGCTGCAGGTCGTTACTTTTGGCTGCCATCCCGAATCTTTCATAGGAAACAAATGTAACGCTCTGTTAAATTCTATTTGCGCCATTTTTGCTTTTTGTATGTTGTCGCCATCGGCTTTGTTTATTACAACTGCATCCGCCATTTCCATAATACCTCGCTTAATCCCTTGTAACTCATCGCCAGCTCCCGAAATTTTTAAAAGTAAAAAGAAATCTACCATACTGTGCACGGCAGTTTCACTTTGTCCCACACCTACGGTTTCTATAATAATCGTATCAAAGCCACAGGCCTCACATAAAATTATGGCTTCTCGTGTTTTTCTGGCGACACCGCCTAAACTTTCACCAGAAGCGCTTGGTCGAATAAAGGCATCTTCATCTTTTACCAATTCTTCCATTCGGGTTTTGTCTCCCAAAATACTTCCGTGACTTAATGTGCTGCTTGGATCAATAGCCAAAACTGCAACTTTTTTTCCAATGTTGGTTAGGTGTTTTCCAAACGCTTCAATAAAAGTACTTTTTCCCACGCCAGGCACACCTGTAATACCAATTCGAACTGAATTATTCGCATAAGGCAAACAACCATTTATAACTTCGTTCGCTTTCTCAAAATGTATAGGATTGGTGCTTTCAATTAAAGTAATAGCTCTACTCAAAGCCACTTTATCGCCTAAAATAATTTTTTCAATCAACTCAGCCGCACTAACTTCTTGCTTTCTAAACGCTTGAATGTGCTTTGCTACCTGAGAACTTACTATTTCAGGTTTAATTATTCCGTCTTTTTCGGAAAGTGCAGATATTTTATTATTTTTACTCAATTAAAATTGCTTTGTGTAAAAGTAATATTTTTTTTTAAAAGAAGCCATTCCTGCTATCCGCTAAATCTTTTTATTTAAGTTACCTTCGAGTGCCTCAGGAAACTTAAATAAAAAGGATACCGCTCCTATCAGGGCTAGGGCATTCGTTTTCAAAAGAAATAAAATTAAATGTAAAAACAAAAAACTATTTACTATTCGATACTTTCGAAATTTAGTAGTAATAAAAAATAAAATTATGAATTTCAATACCGAAGCTTTTCAAAAATTAACCGCAATTGTAGGCGAAAATTATATTTTTACAGATGCCGAAACACTATCGCATTTTGGTCACGACGAAACGGAAGATTTATCATTTCCGCCACAAGTAGTTCTTAAACCTGCCAATGCACAAGAAATTTCTGAAATTTTAAAAGTAGCCAATCAATATAAAATTCCAACTACGCCAATAGGCGCAAGAACGGGTTTGAGCGGTGGTGCGTTATCTATTTTTGGTGGCATTGGCTTATCTTTAGAGCGATTAAATAAAATTATAGAAATAGACGAAAATAATTTGCAAGTCACTACCGAACCAGCTGTAATTACTCAAGTATTACGTGAGGCAGTAGCTGAAAAAGGATTGTTTTACCCTGTGGATCCAAGTAGTATGGGTAGTTGTTGGATAGGAGGTAATGTTGCCGAAAATGCAGGTGGTGCACGTGCACTAAAATATGGTGTTACTAAAGATTATGTATTAAATTTAGAAGTGGTTTTGCCCACAGGTGCTATTATTTGGACAGGTGCCAATACGTTAAAAAATTCAACAGGTTATAACCTTACCCAATTGATGGTGGGAAGCGAAGGTACTTTAGGAATTGTAACCAAAATTGTTTTAAAACTAATTCCTAAAAACACACATAATGTATTGCTTTTGGTCCCGTTTTATAAGGCAGAACAAGCTTGTGAAGCGGTTTCTGCTATATTCAGAGCCGGAATAGTACCGAGTGCATTAGAATTTATGGAGCGTGATGCGATAGATTGGTCGGTTACCTATTTAGATGGCATTTCTGTAGATGTAAAACCAGAACATCAAGCCCATTTATTAATTGAAGTAGATGGAAATTACCCTGAAATTTTAATGCAAGAAGCAGAAAAAATATTGGAAGTGGTAGAACAATTTGAAATCGATGAAGTATTATTCGCAGATACAGAAGATCAGAAAAATGCCCTTTGGAAAATGCGAAGAGGTGTGGCTGAAGCTGTAAAGGCAAATTCTATTTATAAAGAAGAAGATACGGTTGTACCAAGATTTGAATTACCAAAATTATTAAAAGGAATTAAAGAAATTGGTTCAAAATACGGATTTCAATCGGTGTGCTATGGACACGCAGGTGATGGAAATTTACACGTGAATATTATCAAAGGCACAATGACTGATAGCAATTGGAAAACTGAAGTTCCAAAAGGAATAAGAGAAATTTTTGAATTAACAGTTTCTCTAAAAGGAACTTTATCTGGAGAACACGGTATCGGATTGGTACAAAAAAACTATATGGATATTGTTTTTAACAAAGGTCATTTAGAACTTATGGAGAGAATAAAAGCTGTTTTCGACCCTAATAATATATTAAATCCTGGGAAAATTTTCCCTGACGAGTTGTAAAAAAATGGGTTTATTTTTTTAAGAAATCCAACAAAACTGGATCTGCGTTTTTAAACGTATTGTCCATTTCAGTAATGGTGGCAATTCGTTTTTTATTTAATTTTATTAGAATGTCTTTTTCAGTTGTAAATAAAATTACAGTTAAAAACGGATTGTTTAGGTATTGATTTAAAAGCATCACTACATCTTCAATAGGTTTTATTTCAATAATTTCTTCTGATAAATATCTGAACGTTACATTGAATTTTAAAGCATCATTATCTACAATCGTACGGAAATATATATTTGTTAATTCCGTTTTCCCAATGGTTTTTCCTAAGGTTAACTTTGCGAAAGTCCCATTTGATAAACTGGTTTTTAGGTGTTCGTATATTGCATTTATTTGTTCAGAATAGCTCATTCAGTTTTTTTTGTAAAAGTACTAAAAGTTTAGCATAAAAAAATCCTCAATTATTTCTAATTCAGGACTTGTTTTTTTAATCTCGTTTTGGATTGTTTCTTTTATCTCTTTTTTCTTCCTTTTTTTCTTTAGCGGTTTTTAAAGGTTCTTTTTTTTGTACTTTTTTTGCGTCTTGACTTTTAGCCATAATTTTTGAATTTTCTAATTACTTCGCATTATTTGTTTTGTAAATATAACTTCTTTTATTGATGTTCAACCTATTCAAATCTGGTTTTACCAATTATTATTAATAAAATGCAACACAATAATTTATTAATCTTTCAATTTTGTCTAAAATTATTGAAATAGACTATATTTGCACCTCAAAAATCCAAACATATAAATATGGGACTTATTAAAATTTTTTCTGGAAAAGAAACAATTGCACAAAAATTACAATCTGTAATAGAATCGGGTAATGTATTTGTAACACAACGAGAAAACAAACAAAATTCTGGAACAAATAAAATAATTGAATTGTTTATTGAAGAAGATGATTTTATGAAAGTGAGAGACGCAATAGAAGATTTTAAAATGAATATGTAATTTTAGTGATTAGTAAAAAGTGAAAAGTTTTATATAATTTACAAATCCTTTAACCCATAACCTTTTACCTTAAAATAAAATGATTACAGTTAATGATATCGCCGTTGAATTTGGCGGAACCACTCTTTTTAGCGAAGTAACTTTCGCCATTAATGAAAATGATAAAATTGCCCTTATGGGTAAAAATGGTGCAGGAAAATCAACCCTTTTGAAAATAGTTGCAGGCGAAAGCAAAGCCACACGTGGAAGTATTTCTGCTCCAAGTGATGCGGTAATAGCTTATTTGCCTCAGCATTTATTAACTTCAGACAATTGTACAGTAATGGAAGAAGCTTCTAAAGCTTTTGCTGAGGTGCTAAATATGAAAAAAGAAATTGACGATATTAATGAGCAATTAACCATCAGAACGGATTATGAAAGTGATGCGTATATGAAATTAATTGAACACGTTTCTGAGCTTTCTGAAAAATTTTATGCTATTGAAGAAGTCAATTATGAGGCAGAGGTAGAAAAAGTTCTAAAAGGTTTAGGTTTTGAAAGAGAAGATTTTACTCGATTAACGAAAGAATTTTCTGGAGGTTGGAGAATGCGTATTGAATTGGCTAAAATTTTATTAAAAAAACCAGATTTAATTTTGTTAGATGAGCCAACCAATCATATGGATATTGAAAGTATTCAGTGGTTGGAAGATTTTTTAATTAATTCTGCAAAAGCGGTAATGGTAATATCGCACGATAAAACATTTGTAGACAATATTACGAATCGTACTATTGAAGTTACAATGGGTAAAATTTACGATTACAAAGCCGTATATTCTGAATATTTAGAATTAAGAAAAGACAGAAGAATTCACCAACAAAAAGCATTTGACGAACAACAAAAATTCATTGCTGACAATCAAGCATTTATAGATCGTTTTCGAGGTACATTTTCTAAAACAGATGCGGTACAATCTCGTGTTAGAATGTTAGAAAAAATTGTGCCAATTGAAGTGGATGAGGTCGATACTTCGGCATTAAAGTTGAAATTTCCACCATCGCCTCGTTCTGGACAATATCCAGTGGTAGTGGAAGAATTATCAAAAAAATATGGCGACCACGTTGTATTTAAAGACGCCAATATGGTTATTGAAAGAGGGCAGAAAGTAGCTTTTGTTGGAAAAAACGGAGAAGGAAAATCTACAATGATAAAAGCCATTATGAAGGAAATTGAATTTGAAGGCAAATTAGAAGTGGGACATAATTCACAGATTGGTTATTTTGCACAAAATCAGGCTTCTTTATTGGATGGAGAAATGACAATTTTTGAAACAATAGACCAAATTGCAGTAGGCGATGTTCGTACGAAAATTAAAGATTTATTAGGTGCTTTTATGTTTAAAGGTGACGATATTCAAAAGAAAGTAAAAGTGCTTTCTGGAGGAGAAAAAACACGTTTGGCAATGATAAAATTATTATTAGAACCAGTGAATGTCTTAATTCTGGATGAGCCAACCAATCATTTAGATATGAAAACTAAAGATATTATTAAAGATGCTTTACGCGATTTTGATGGTACATTAATTTTAGTTTCACACGACCGTGACTTTTTAGATGGTTTGGCAACAAAAGTTTTCGAATTCGGAAATAAACGTGTTAAAGAACATTTTGAAGATATCAAAGGGTTTTTAGCGTATAAAAAAATGGAAAGTTTAAAAGAAATTGAAAAATAGAAATATATTATTTTAAAAAAAAAGCTCCAAAAGGAGCTTTTTTTATGCGTTTTTATAATGTTTAAACGGAAATAATAACATTCCAAAACATTCTCCTTGATGTTTTCCAATATGTTTATGGTGCATTTTGTGTGCACGTCTTAACGCTCGAGCATATTTGCTATTTGCGTTTCTGAATAATTTAAATCGTTGGTGAATAAATATATCGTGTACTAAGAAATAGGTTAATCCATAAGCAAAAATCCCAAGTCCAATTGCCAATCCGATTGCTAAAATTCCATTTTGCCACAAAAAGAAAAAGGTCATACTTACTACAGCGTAAAATATAAAGAACGCATCATTTCTTTCAAACCACGAATCGTGGTCTTTTTTGTGATGGTCTGCATGTAAACTCCAAAGGAATCCGTGCATTATAAATTTATGTGTAAACCACGCCATAAATTCCATCATAAAAAATGTTATAAGAAACACTACTATATACAACCACATAATTTTTTAATTTAAAGTTTTAATGTTAAAAATGTATTTAATTTTTTACTGATTAAAGTAAATTCAATCTATATTTTACATAACAACGCGCTAATAATTCTACTTTTTGATAATCAGGCACTCTGATTCTTGCATTTTTGATTTCTGTAGAAGGCGTTGTTTTTAAACGTGTTAATAGACGTTTGTAATATCTGTATGCGGTATATACACCAAATTTAGCTTCAATAGGTAAACGTAAAATTCCTTCGTATGCCATTTTAAAATCAGCTTCAATATCTTCAATAATTTCTTTTTTTGAAGTTTCTGTTAGCTTATTTAAATCGGTATTTGGAAAATAAGTACGATTTAAACCTTCAAAATCAGCTTTTAAATCTCTCAAGAAATTCACTTTCTGAAAAGCAGAACCTAATTTCATAGCAGATGCTTTTAGTTCTTCATATTTTTTCTCATCGCCATTTACAAAAACCATTAAGCACATTAAACCCACAACATCCGCACTTCCATAAATATATTCGTGATATTCTTCGGTAGTTTTGTATTCTTGTTTTACTAAATCAAGCTTCATGCTTTTCATAAACGCATCAATCAAATCTTGACTAATATTGTGCTTATTGACAGTATGTTGGAACGAGTTTAAAATTGGATTTAAACTAATTTTATTACGAATTGCGTCTTCTAATTCTATTTCAAATTTTTCAAACAATTCCTCTTTGTTGTAATCATGAAAACTATCTACAATTTCATCAGCAAAACGAACAAATCCATAGATATTATAAATATCTTGTCTAATTGATGGCGCAAGCATTTTTACTGCAGATGAAAAAGAAGTACTGTACGCTTTGGTAACTTTAACGCTACATGCGAAAGAAACGGTATCAAATAATGCCTTCATATTATTGGTATTTTTTTATTAATTGTGAAACTAACTTTCCTGATATTAATGCAGGAGGAACGCCAGGTCCCGGAACAGTTAATTGTCCCGTAAAATATAAATTTTTAACTTTTTTACTTTTCAATTTCGGACGTAAAACAGCGGTTTGTAATAATGTATTAGCCATTCCGTAAGCATTTCCTTTGTAGGAGTTATACTCTGATTTAAAGTCGTTTACACAAAAAGATATTTTAAAGATAATGTTTTTTCTAACACTTTGTTTTGTAATGTGTTCAAATCGACTTATTATTTTTTCAAAATATTCTTCTCTTAAAGCTTCCGTATCTTCTAAATCCGGCGCAATTGGAATTAAAAAAAAGCCATTTTCACAACCTTCTGGAGCGGTTTGTTTGTTTGTTATAGAAGTAAAATTTGCATAAAACAAAGGATCTGAAGGCCATTCTGGATTGTCGTAAATTTCAACAGCATGTTTCTCAAAATCCGAATCAAAAAATAAATTATGATGACATACATTTTCTAATTTTTTATCAAAACCTACATAAAATAATAGGGAAGAAGGTGCAAAAGTTTTTTTATCCCAATACGCTTCAGAATATTGTCTGTTTTCGATGGGTAATAAAGTTTCCGTATGATGGTAGTCTGCTCCTGAAAGTACTACGTCTGCATTCAAAATTTCATTATTTATTTCTATACCTGTAGCAGCATTATTTTCTACAATAATTTTAGAAATAGCGGCATTTGTGTGATACGTTACGCCCAATTCAGTTCCTAATTTCACCATAGCTTGAACTACATCAAAAAAACCATTTTTTGGTTGCCAAGTTCCTAAACCAAAATCAGCATAATTCATAAAACTATAAAATGATGGTGTGTCTGATGGTTTTGCACCTAAAAACAATACAGGAAATTCTAAAATTTGCTGTAAATTTTTATTTTTTATTTTTTTACGAACATCTCTTTTGATGTTTGAAAAAAATTGGTCGATTTTAAGTGCGGTTTGAGGTGTAACTAATTCAAAAATACTTTCGCCAGGTCTATATACTAAATCTTTAATGGCTATTTCGTAATTTTTTTTAGCGTTGTCAATAAATTCGCTTAATTTTTTACCGCTTCCTTTTTCTAATTTTTCGAAATCGGAAATAATAGTATTTAAATCATCCGAAATATCAAAATGCGTGTTGTCTTCAAAAAACACTCTATATCCTGGAGATAATTTTTCTAAACTATAGTAATCAGATGGTTTTTTATTAAAATCTGCAAAAAAACTTTCAAATACATCGGGCATCCAATACCAGGAAGGACCCATATCAAAAGTAAAACCATCAGCAGAAAATTGTTGGGCACGCCCACCTAAATTCGTGTTTTTTTCAAATACTGTTACCTTATTCCCTTCTTTAGCTAAGTAACACGCAGCAGCTAAAGATGAAAATCCAGATCCTATAATATGTATTGTTTTTGGCATGTAAAAGTTATAAGTTTAAAATTATAATGTAAATAAAAAATCTTTGATATTCTCTATAGATTTTATATTCTCAGGAAGTTTTGAATTGTCTAATATCTGGGCTTTTCTTCCAAATATCAATAACTCGTTTGAATTGTCTTTAAGTATCGTATTTTTAAAAACCTGAATGTAATTTTCTATTTCATCTTCGTTTGGTTCTACTGTTAAATAGGTGATATACGTTATTTTCTTAAAATGATTATTTAATTCCAATAAATTCTCAATAGGTAAACTTCTTCCTAAGTATATAGAATGATGCCCTTTTGTTACTATTTCATGATGTAAAAATAAAAGCCCTAAATCATGAATTTCTTTGAAAGGTAAGTATAAAATATAAGTTTGATCTGAAACGCTGTTTTGTTTAATTTGATATTTTTCAACTTCAATTAATATCTTTTGTTTTATTAAATGAGAAATAAAATGTTCGTGAGCAGGTGATATTGTGTTTGTAGTCCATAATATTCCAATTTCTTCTAAAAGAGGTATAAATGTTTCAAAAAATACGGCGCTAAAAGTTTTCTGACTAAGTAATTCGTTGTAAGTTTTTACAAAAAGTGGCTGATCAAAATTCAACATCGCCATTTTAAAACTACTTAAAACGTGATTGTTAACCGTTTTTTCGGTTTGAATTTTAACTACAAATTTTTCAATTTCTGTTTGATTAAGTTTAGAAATTTTAGAAATTTTATATCCAAAATTAGTTAACAAAACCACATTTAATAGTTTTTGAAGATTTTTTAAATCGTACAATCTAATATTAGTATCAGTTCGCATAGGTTCAAGTAAATTGTACCTTTTTTCCCAAATACGAATCGTATGCGCTTTAATACCTGAAAGATTTTCTAAGTCCTTGATACTGAATGTAGATTTTATGTTGTTCATTTTTTGTTTAAAAAGTTTAAACAAAAATACATAAAAAATAGAAACAATTGTAATAAAAAGAAAAAAAAATCTCGCAAACGCAAGATTTTAAAGTGACCAAAATGGGATTCGAACCCATACGCCTTGCAGCACCACCCCCTCAAGATGGCGAGTCTACCAATTTCTCCACATGGCCAAAAATAAAAAAAGAAGCTAAGCGGTTGCTTAACTTCTTTTTGTGACCCCGCTGGGATTCGAACCCAGGACCCCTACATTAAAAGTGTAATGCTCTACCAGCTGAGCTACAGAGTCGTAGCAATGAAGTTGTAATTTTGTATATTTTGAAATATTTTTGTGACCCCGCTGGGATTCGAACCCAGGACCCCTACATTAAAAGTGTAATGCTCTACCAGCTGAGCTACAGAGTCTAAAACTATTTCTTCATTGCGGGTGCAAATATATGATGATTTATTTATTTTGCAATAGCTTTTTTGTAATTATTTAATATTTTTTTTAAAATTATTTATAACCCCTTAATTAAGAAGTCTTTGATAGGTATTTGGTTTAGATTATGATTAAAATTCCATTATTTTATTATACTTTTATACCATAAAATTTCAAATTAAATATGAAAATAATTCTTATTGGCTATATGGCTTCTGGAAAAACAACTATTGGAAAAATACTTTCAGAATCTTTGGAATTGCCTTTTTATGATTTAGATTCAATTATTGAACAAGAATTAAAAACAACAATTAATGAAATTTTTGAACAAAAAGGGGAGCTTTTCTTTAGAAAAAAAGAAAGAGAAGTTTTGGAAGTATTTTTAAATAATACAAATAATTATGTTTTAGCTTTAGGTGGCGGGACACCTTGTTATTATGATAATTTTAATTTATATCAGAACGACAATATTAAAAGTTTTTATTTGAAAACATCTGTAACCACTATAATTGAACGTTTGAAAAAACAAAAAAATACGCGACCAATTGTAGCTAATTTAAATGATGAAGAATTAACAGAATTTGTAGCAAAACATTTATTTGAGCGCAATTATTTCTACAACCAAGTTCAAACAATTATTACTGTTGACAATAAAAATGAAGAGGAAATTGTTTCAGAGATTGTATCTAAATTAGCTTAAATAAACATAAGAATTTTGATCTTCAAAAACTACTTGGACGTGTTCCTGTAAAGAAGTAGATAACGACAATCCTTTAAAATCAGCTTTTACAGGGTATTTTTTATGATTTCTGTCAATTAAAACTGCAGTTTTAAATTTATTTAAAGGAACGTTTAAGAAATGTTTAATGGCGTAAATTAAGGTCGCACCAGAATTTAATACATCATCTACTAAAACTAAGTTTTTATTAGCATACGCTTCTTCTGATAATGATGTTGTTATTGTGTCAGAAGGATTTTGCTTGTTGATATTTACTTCACAAATAGTAATTTTAATATCACTTATAGATTCTAATTGTTTAGCAATTTTTTGAGCAAATACAAAACCACTATTTGAAATTCCTGCAATAACCAATTCAGAATCGTTAGCAAATGTTTCGTATACTTGATACGCAATACGTTTTGTTTTATGTTCAATTTCTTTGTGAGATAAAATAATGTGTTGCATGGTTTATTTTTTTTCAAATGTAAAAAACAATTCTTTATTAGCACGAGGTTTTATAGAATTAAATGCAAGTTCTAATGTTTTAATCGAAAACGTATTAGAAAATAATTTCACATATTCCTCTTGACTTCCCCCAAAAGGCGGACCTTCTTCGGTTAATGGAAAATTAAATAATAATCCAGAAATTTTTCCTTTTTCGTATAATAAATCATACATTTTCGCAACATAATTTGGTCTTAAATTTGGCTGTAAGGCACAAAAGAAGGTCTGTTCTAAAATTAAATCATACGTACCAATATGATTAAAAAAATCATCGTGAATTAAATGTTTTTCTAATGATTTATTTCTTTTTATAATAGTGTCTAATGGATGTTTTGCGTAATCAATTACGAAAACATTTTGGAAACCATTTTCAATTAGATAATCTAATTCATATGCATTTCCAGCTCCTGGAATTAAAATTCGAGTATTTTTATCTTTTAATTGGTCAATATATGCTTTTAACGGAGTAGAAACATCTCCAACATCCCAATTTGTAGTTGCTGATTCGTATCTTTCTTCCCAATATTCTTTATTTAATACCATAATTTATTCGGTATAATCGTCAATATCTCTTCGGTCTTTTTTAGTTGGTCTTCCTTCACCTTTAGCTCTATAATGTTCTTTTGAAAGTTTAATGAGTTCTAAATGTTCAAAAGATTCTGGTGGTGTTTCATCTTTTCTATATAAATCTACAATTTTTGCTGCGATTCTACTTGGTGGAATGTCTAAAACTTTAATGATGTAGTTTATTTGGTCTCTTCTTAACGTAATTTTGTCTAAAGGAAACACATCTCTTGATGCTTTTGCTTTTACATTATTTACTGAAACATGTCCTTTTTTTATGGCTTCTGCTGCCAAACCTCTAGTTTTAAAGTATCTGATGCACCATAAATATTTATCAATTCGCATAAAAATCAAAAATGAATGTTAATATTTGTACAAAAATAAATGAAAATCGTATCTTGCGACCACTTTTTTAAATTAAATTTTTACAAAATGAAATTATCATTAAGATTATTGCTTTTATTACCTTTTATATTTGTTATAGTAGGATGTCCTGCAGATGATGAAACCACACCAATTCAATCAAGACCTTATTTAGAGGTATATAATGAAGATATAACTGAAATTGAAGACTTTATGGAATCTCACTACATTACTGTTGATGCTAGCTATAATGTTTCTTTTACAAAAATTACTGCAACTTCACCAGGAACTCCAATATTTGATGCTTTAGATACTTCTGCAAGTCAAAACAATCCAGCAAAACCTTTAAAATTTAAAACTATTTCAAAAGAAGGTGTAGATCATAAATTATACTATTTAAAACTTAATGAAGGAGCGGGCTCCAATCCTACAAGATTGGATTCAGTTTTTACTGCATATAAAGGATTTAAAACAGATTTAACCAGTTTTGATGCTGCTTCAAGCCCTACTTGGTTTCAATTACAAGATGTAATTCAAGGTTGGCAAGAAGTTTTTCCAGAATTTAAATCTTCTAATGGACAAACTATAAATACTGATGGAACAATTAATTTTACTAATTTTGGAGCAGGAATTATGTTTGTTCCTTCTGGATTAGCATATTATAGTCAAAGTGCAGGTACTATTGGTTCCTACACGCCAATTATTTTTACTTTTAAACTAATGAATGTTCGATACAAAGATCATGACGGGGATAAAATTTTATCGAAAGATGAATACGGAGGTCCAACATCTGGAACGGCTTTAGATACCGATGGAGATGGGAAACCAAACTATGCCGATTTTGACGATGATAATGATGGTAAATTAACAATAGAAGAAATTCGTGTTACAACAGGAGTTACCGGATGGTATTCTTATAATTTAATTCCTGATTGTTCGGGGTTAGTTTTTGGAAGTCCTGGTTTTAATAAACGAAAACATATTGACGCTTCTTGTCAATAATATTTAAATCCTGCTAAAAGCAGGATTTTTTATTTTGTATTACTAATTTGAAACTTTATCTTTGTTAAAAATAGTAGTATGACAAATTTACAATCAATTATAGAAAACGCATGGGATAACCGTGAGTTATTACAAGAAGAAACTACGCAAAGCGCCATAAGAGAAGTTGTAGAACTTTTAGATACTGGTTCACTTCGTGTGGCAGAACCAGTAGCTTCAGGTTGGCAAGTAAACGAATGGGTTAAAAAAGCAGTAGTTATGTATTTTCCCATACAAAAAATGGAAACATTAGAAGCAGGTATTTTTGAATATCACGATAAAATTCCGTTAAAGCGAAATTATGCTGAGCGAGGAATTCGTGTTGTGCCAAATGCTGTAGCACGTCATGGGGCATATATTTCATCTGGTGTAATTTTAATGCCATCTTATGTAAATATTGGTGCTTACGTTGATGAAGGAACTATGGTAGATACTTGGGCAACAGTTGGAAGCTGTGCACAAATTGGAAAGCATGTACATTTGAGTGGAGGAGTAGGTATTGGTGGCGTTTTAGAGCCTTTACAAGCAGCACCTGTAATTATTGAAGATGGTGCATTTATTGGTTCTCGTTGTATAGTAGTTGAAGGCGTTCGTGTGGAAAAAGAAGCTGTATTAGGAGCAAACGTTTGTTTAACTGCTTCCACTAAAATTATAGATGTTACAGGATCTGAACCAATTGAATACAAAGGAGTTGTACCTGCAAGATCTGTAGTAATTCCTGGTACGTATACTAAGAAATTTCCTGCTGGGGATTTTCAAGTGCCTTGCGCTTTAATTATTGGACAAAGAAAGGCTTCGACAGATTTAAAAACCTCTTTAAACGATGCTTTACGCGAATATAACGTAGCGGTATAATGAAAATTTTAGTAATTCAGAAAAAAAGAATTGGAGATGTACTTACAAGTACTATAATTCTGGAAGCGCTTAAAGAGTGTTTTCCAAATGCTGAATTACATTATTTAGTATACGAAAACAGTTACGCCGTTGTAAAAAACAATAATTTCATTGATAAAATAGTTGTCCTTGATGAAAAATCAAGAAAAGGAAAATTGGCTCTTCTTGCTTTTTTATTTAAAATAAGAAAAGAAAAATACGACATAGTTATTGATGCTTATGGAAAACCAAATAGCGTGATATTAGCTTGGTTTTCAGGTGCAAAAAAAACAATTTCATTTGAAAAAAGTTATTCAAAATTACTTCTATCTGATGTTGTTAACAGAAATGTTACTACAGAATCAAATGCATCTAAAGCCATCGAACACAGAATGGCTCTACTAAAACCATTAGGAATTGATTTTAATTTAATTGCGCCAAAAATATTTTTATCTGATGAGGAAATCAGTATAGGTAAACAAAAAATAATAGATGCTAAAATTGATATTTCTAAAAATATAATTATGATTAGCGCTTTAGGCAGTCAGGATATCAAAAATTATCCATTGCAATATATGGCGGAAGTTTTAGATTACATTGTGGCTCAAAAAGAAGTTCAAATTTTATTTAATTACCTTCCGTGGCAACAAAATCAAGCAATAGAAATTTTTAATTTATGTAATGAAACTACGAAAAAAAATATTTTTATTGATTTTTTTCAAGACGATTTACGTGAGTTTTTAGCGATTTTATTTCATTGCAAAGCATTAATAGGTAATGAAGGTGGCGCTGCAAATATGGCTAAAGCGCTACAAATTCCTACTTTTAGTATTTATTCACCTGGAATTACGAAAACAGATTGGAATGTGTTTGAAAACACCACCACTAATATTTCTGTTCATTATGATGATTATGCAGATGAATTGCCTAACGAAGGAGATTTATTTCAAAAATACAGTAAATTTAAACCCAATTACTTTTACGATAAGTTACTTGATTTTTTAAATTTTAATTGTAAGTAAATGAATTTCGGATTTGAAGCAAAACGAGTTTTTCATAATAAAACTGGATTGGGTAATTATAGTCGAGATTTAGTTCGGATTTTAAGTAATTATTTTCCAGAGAATAACTATTTTTTGTACAATCCAAAAAAGAATAAAAAAACGCTTTTTGTATCAAATAATACGAATGTATTCGAAAGAAATCCGATTTCAAAATTCAATCAAAAATTTAAAAATTATTGGCGACAAAATACGGTTGTTAATGATTTAATTAAGGATGAAATCGTTTTATATCATGGGCTTTCAGGTGAATTACCTTCAGGTTTAGCTAAAAAAGGTATTAAATCTATTGTTACTATTCACGATTTAATTTTTGTTAGATATCCTAAATTGTATTCTTTTTTTGATAGAAAAATTCATTTTTATAAGTTTAAAAAAGCAGCCATTAATGCCGATTTAATTATCGCAATTAGTGAACAAACTAAAAAAGATATTATTACGTATTTAAATATTGATGCTAGCAAAATAGTAGTCGTATATCAAGGTTGTCAAGATGTCTTTAAAAAAGAATATTCAGAATTAGATAAGCAACTTGTTTCCAAAAAATACAATTTACCTCAAAAATTTGTTTTAAACGTTGGAACAATTGAAGAAAGAAAGAATGCGTTAACCATTGTAAAAGCAATTAAAAATTTAGATATTGATTTAGTTTTGATTGGAAAGCAAACAGATTATGCAGATAAAATTTACCAATACATTATTGAAAATAAATTAGAAAAAAGAGTTCATTTTTTGAAAGGATTATCAGGTACTGACTTAGCAATCATTTATCAATTGGCATCTGTTTTTGTATATCCATCTGTATTTGAAGGTTTTGGTATTCCTATAATAGAAGCATTATATTCAAAAGCAGCTGTAATAACAACAAAAGGATGCGTTTTTCCTGAAGCAGCAGGACCTAATTCGTTATATATTGAGCCATTTGATGTGAAAGATTTAACTGAAAAAATTACACTTGTTTTACAAGATTCGTCACTTGCTTCAAAAATGAAAGAGGAGGGATGGCAATTTGTACAACAATTTAATGATGAAGAAATTGCAAGAAATATTATGAATTGTTATCAGCAAGTTCTTTCAACTTAGCATATTTAAGATAATTGCTAAATGCAGCAAACATACTCCAGGTAAAACCTTCATACCCATTTAGGAAATTGCGTTGAAAAATATAATATCTTATAAAATCAAATGGGAATTTGATTATAATTTTCAAAACACTACTTTTTTTCTTTTTTTCGTGAAGCAATTCTCCACTTAACAAAGCATATTTAATTTGTTTTTGTATGGCAGTGTTTATATCAAATACGGTATAATGAAGCATTTCTTGTTGTAGCTTTCCAATCGCACCTTTTATTTCAATGGTTTCGTGCACTTTATTTGGAGTAAATTTGCCGAAACTTTTATCAAACAATCTTAAAATTGGTCGTTTACTTTCGGCACCATTTTTAAAAATTTTATTTAAAAAAACATGTGTTCTGGGGATGGTATATGCCTTTACATTTTCTTGATGATTAATATTGTGTATTTCTGAAATTAATGCATCAGACAACACTTCATCTGCATCTAATGAAAGTACCCAATTATTATTGGTTTGTTCTAAAGCAAATTGTTTTTGTAAACCAAAATTCTCAAATTTGTGCGATATGACTTTTGCTCCAAAAGATTCACATATTGAAACTGTAGCATCTGAACTTCCAGAATCCACAACAATAATTTCATCAAATGTTTTTAATTTTTCTAAACATTTTGCAATGATATGTGCTTCATTATAAGTAATAATAAATATTGAAATTTTATGCTTCATTGTTCAAATATTTAGATAAACCATTTTGTATAGCAACCACTTTATGTTGTTTGTTGTATTGTCTTATATTGTTGTTATTCAGCCAAATGTCATTAGTTGCATAACTTCTATCATGGTTTAAATGCAAACAAATGGCACTATATCTTATTTGTATACTTCTTATATTATTGTGAAATAAACGTTCGCCAATTTCTCTATCTAATCCGCCGTATTTCATGTCTTCATTAAATCCATTAACAGCAAATAAATCTTCTTTAAAACAAGAAGTATTGTGCCCATTAAATGTTTTTTTAGTTGGAGTAATCCAATTCATAAAATAAGCAAAAAACTTATTTTTAGTAAGTTTTATTAGTTTAAAATTCCATTTTAAACCGTTTTCTAATAGCCAGTTAGTTTTAAAACAGCTTTGATCTTTTATGTCTATTTCAGAAATTGAATTAGAGACAAAATCATTTAATTTAAAATAACCACCAGATAAAAAATTGCCTTTTTTTTGATATTTTACATGTGTTGCTACAAAGTCATTTCGTGGGATGCAATCTCCGTCTGAAAATAAAATATAGTCGCAAGACGCTTTTATTATGGCTTTATTTAAGATTTTGGTTTTTTGAAATCCTTCGTCCTTTTGCCATACATGAATAATTGGGTTTTTAAATTCGGCTTGAAATTTTTCAATTAAAATTTTTGTTTCATTTGTTGAGCCGTCATCTGCAATTATTAATTCAAAATCGTTATAGGATTGCATAGTATAACCCCATAAAACTTTTTCTAACCAAGTTTCAGAATTGTATGTGGTAAGTATTATCGAAATTGTACTCAAAAAAGATTATTTTAAATTTTTTAGAATTAAAAATTCTTTGAAAGTACCAAATATATATTTTTTTTCTTTCATGGCTTGTATAAAATTACTTAATCTTTCCGTCATGGCATAACCAGTGTTTTTACTAACATATTTAGGAAAATTATAAGCGGTTTTATTATCTAACGGAGTAAATTCCCATGGATGAAAATATATATTTAAATATCCGTCATTTTTATATGTCCATTTTGCTAAGAATTTATAAATTGGTAGAGGTAAATTATGAAATGATAGCCAAAATAAAGGAAATCGAACTAAAGGGCTAACAGATGCAGGTATTTGCCAAACATTGTGTAAATTAAAATAGGTTCTTGGTTTGTCTAAATGATTATATCTTCCTGGTAAAAATGTTGGATTAATAGATGAATTATATAAATATCCAGCATTTTCGATTTCTCGTTCATCTACAGGATACATTCTGGGCATTCTAAACCCAACAACTTCACTTTGCGAAAGTGTTTCCAGAGCATCTTTGGATTGCTTTAAGTGGTCAACTTCAAAATTACTGTGATAATAGGTATGAGAAGCCAATTCATGCCCTTCATTAATAATTCGTTTAATTAAATGAGGTACTTTTTCAGCAAAAACAACCGTAGAAAAAAACGTAGCCTTAATTTGATGTTTTTGTAATAATTTTAAAATGATTTCGGTTCCTTTTTCGGAAACGGCAATTTGATTTTCTAATGAAATATCTTTACCATACTCAAAAGGCATGTCGAACTCTTCTATGTCAAAACTAAGTAAAATCATTTGTAATTGGTACTGCTAATTAAATAATTTGGTCTTCCTTTAGATTGCATAAATAATTTACCAATGTAAACACCAATAATTCCTAAAACAACTAAATTTAAACCTCCAAAGAAAACAACTGTTGTTATTACTGAAGCCCAACCAGAAATCACATGTCCATAATAGACACTATATAAAACATATGCGATATAAAAAATAAATGCCATAACTGACAGGCTTATACCTAAAATAATAGCCATAGAAAGAGGTTTTGTACTAAAAGAAGTAATACCTTGAACTGCAAAACGCATCATTTTACCTACTGTGTATTTACTTTTTCCTGAATATCTTTCATTTGGTTCATAATGTATGGCAAATTGCTTAAAACCAACCCAATTTATAATGCCTCTAATGAATAATTCATTTTCTGTGAAATCCGAAAATACTTGTGCGACTTTTTTATCTATTAATCTGAAATCGGCAGTACCAGGTTCAAACTTAATGTCAGAAAGCTTATTCATCAAGCCGTAAAATAAATTGGAAGTTTTATTTTTTACGAAACCTAATTTTTTATCTTCTTCTCTAATGGTGTATACTACTTCAAATCCTTCTTCCCATTTTTGTATAAGTTTAGGAATAATTTTAGGAGGGTGTTGCATATCTCCATCCATAGAAATAATTGCGTCCACGTCATTTTTTACTAAATCTATCCCTGCCTTGAGTGCGTTTTGATGACCGAAATTTCTGGATAATTCTAAATAAAAAATATGCTGATGTTCTTTTGATTTTTCTTTCAAAATAGCAACGGTTTCATCGCTAGATCCATCATCAACAAAAATAAATTTAAAATTGTAATTTAAATTTTCAATGGTTTCATTTAAAGCATGTATTAAAACATCAATATTTGTTGCTTCATTATATGAAGGGATCACTATGGCAATGGATTTATTCATGAGCAATGGATGAATTTGATTCTTTTTTTAATGTTAGCAATTCGTAAATAATTTGAAACCAAATTAAAACACAAGGCAATGCTTTTAAGGCATAAGGTTTAACATACGTTTCTCGTATAAATTTAGGAATTATATCAGAAGGTGAAAAACTGGTTAAAATCATAGCAAATATAAACAAAAACCAGGTCCATTTTGTTTTTTCATCCTGAATAACGAACCAAATAGCTACACCAGCAAATGCAATGATATAGGTTGGACTTTCAGATCCTGAACTAAATATTACAGTAAAAATTAAAACGGATGACAATAATAATAATTGAAATTTTTTGTTCGAAAACATATTAAATCTTAAATAAGGTAATCCAAAAAGCAATAATCCTGGAAGTAAAAATAGCATGTTTGAAAGATGCGGCATATTTAATGTTTTTCTAACCATACCCATAATTGAAATGTCTTGCATAGAAGTTAATGCGGCATTTTCATTGTTTTTCTCAACCAATCTAGCAAACCATTCTGAATAACTATTTAGAATAAATTCTGGAGACGAAATTGCCATTGGAAGCACAAAAAACACAACAGACCAAAATACCAATGATGCGATGAATTTTAGTTTTTGTTTAGAAAAGAAGAAAAACGCTAAGCCAACAATGCCATATAATTTTATAAATGTACCCAATACAATTAAACAAGCAGACCAAAAATCTTTCTCTTTCTCAATTAACACATAAGACAAAATAATGATACTTGTCATAATAGGGTTAAATTGTTGTCCTAAAATAGCGGTTAAAAATTCATGAGCACAAATCCATAAAATTAAGTTGATTTTAGAGCTTTCTAAGTTTATTTGACTAATTGCATATACTAAAACTAAAGCATTAAATATGCACCATAAAACCATGCCAATTCCATCTGGTAAGATTGCAAAAGGTGCAATAAAAAGACTAAAAATAGGCCCGTAATGGTTGTGGTCAAAGTATAAATTCGGATAAGTTGCGTATAATGATTTTTGTTCTAGAGTATGATTAAAAACATTTTTAAAGATAAGGTAATTGTTGTTATTGCCTATTAAATATTGTTTTATTGCAGAAATTGTTGCTAATAAAATCCAAATAGCCAGTATTATTTTTTTATTATTTAAAAGCTTTGCAATCATAATCCCAATCTTTTTTTGAAATTCCTTTTTTTAAGTGCTTTATTAAAAAAAGCATCCGTGTATTTCCACATTAATTGAAAAACTTCTTCTTTAGGTTTGTTATAAAGTTTTGCATATTCGTAACTTATAACTTGAACCATATATTCTGAAGGCGTTAATCGACAAAGATTTTTCATTCTTAAATTGAAATCCATTTCTTTATGAAACGTCATTCGATTTAAATCTATAAGAAAAAAATCATATGTACCAGATTCATTTTTTTTAATCAAAGTATTTCCAGGCGAGTTGTCTTTAAATTCAATACCAGCTTCATGAAGTTGGAAATTAAATTGAGCTATTTCTTTTAAAATTTGAAGTGAATTTTCGTCCCATTCTTTGTGAAACAAATCTATAAAAACATAATCCACATTAATATGTTTGCAAACATAGTAACTATCTAAAAGTCGAAAAAAGTTTTTGTTTTCATAATAACCTATTGGTTCAGGTGTACCTATGTTTTTTTGTCCTAAAATAGTTGCATGTTCAAATGATCTTCGGGCTTTTGATTTTCTAAAATATCTATAAATTATTCCATTAATTAGAATAGGAATTTTAAATGATTTTATGTTCAAAACCAATTGGTTATGTTCAAATGTTTTTATAGTATTTCTTTTGCCAGCAACCAATAAATTGCCTTCGGAGTCAAAATTTTTAATAATGTTTACTATCGATTTATCCATAGGTTGTGTTTGATTTACAAATGTAATTGAAATCTTTGTAAAAAAACAATATCTTTGTTTTTTAAAAGTGTAAATATGTTGCAAAAAATTGCTGTAATTAGTTTTGATCATTGGAATTACGATGCCCATATTGTAAGCGCTTTGCAAAGAAAAGGAATACAAAGTTTTCATATAAAAATCGGCAATTTTAAGTATAAAAGTACCTGGGAACGAATTCAGAACACATTGAGCAAAGTCTTTTTAGGAAAAAACCCTAAACTGAAAAAGCGTCAAGAATACATACTTCAGCAACTTCAAAAAAACGGATTTCAAAATCAAATTTTAGTAATTAATCCAGAATTAATTGATTTAGACTATCATTTAGAAATTAAAAAACATACCGAAAAATACATTGCTTATTTGTATGATAGTGTTTCGAGATGTCCAGTAAAGCATCTTTTAGAAGGTGTTTTTGATGAAATATTTTCCTTTGATAAAAATGATGTTTTAACTTACGGATTTTCAGAAACTACTAATTATATTTATTTTGATACTCCTGAAAAAGTCGCTATACAAAAGCAAAATTTCATTTATATTGGTTCGATAGACAATAGATTAAACTATTTAAATAATTTTGCTCAGATTTTAAAAAAACAAAATCAGTCTTTTTTATTCTATGCTATTGGAAAAAAAGCTTTTGTAAATCAATTGAAACAATTGTTTTTAGGAAAAAATAAGAATATAATCTTCCAAAAGAAAAGATTTTCTCAAGAACAAACTTTGAAAATGTATAATGAAAGCGAAACTATTGTCGATTTAATTCGTGATAATCAATCGGGTTTAAGTTTTAGATTTTTTGAAGCTTTGGGTTTACAGAAAAAAGTAATTACCAATAATATATCGGTTCAAAATTATGATTTTTATTTGCCAAATAATGTTTATTTAATCAATGAAAATAGGGAATTTGACTCTAATGTTTATACTGCTAAATATGAAATGTTGCCACAGAATATATATGATAAATATTCTATTTCGGCATGGGTTGAATCCGTTTTAAAATTATAAAGATAATTGTTTTTTAAAAATTTTAACAGATGAAAAAAGTATTAGTATTGATGACTGCAGATGTCAGAATTTGCGATTGTGTAGAAGAAAACATAAAAAACAATAACTTTGAAGTAGTTTTATTAGCCAATACTAGTTTTAAATATAAAAACATTAAAGACCGCCTTATAAATTTTTATAAAAAAATAGTTGAAAAGGATAAAAGTTATAAGAGACAATTAATTAGAGCTTATGAAGAAAATCAAAATTTATTTTTTTTGAATCAACAACAAACAATTTTTGATTATACATTAGTTATTCGGCCAGATAAATTTAGCTTAAAAGTTCTTGAAGCGGTTAAAATAAAATCTAAAAAAATGGTAGCTTATCAATGGGATGGCTTGTCAAGATTTCCTGAAGTTACAGAAACTATTGATTTTTTTGATGAATTTTATGTTTTCGATAAAAATGATATCGAAAGCAATTCTAAAAAGTTGTCTTACACTACAAATTTTTACTTTGATTGTTATAACAATTTATTTAAAAACGAAATTAAATATGATGTATATTTCATTGGTTCTTATGATAGTAGAACCCAAGATTTGATTCGTATGTGTGTAGAATTAGAAAGTATGGGATTAAAAATAAATGTTTTGTTAGCTACTTCTCCAAAAAAGCATTTAAAAAAATATAAATTCATTACCTTTCTAAAGAAATCATTAACGTATTATGAGAATTTAGAAATTTTGTCTCAATCAAAAATAATTATAGATTTAGCTCATAAAGAGTTGCATACGGGCTTGTCTTTTAGAGCATTCGAGTCTGTAGGATATAATAAAAAAATGATTACTACAAATAAAACAGTTAAAACTATGGATTTTTATAATCCACAAAATATTTTTGTTTTTGACGATGATAGAACTGATTTAATTGAATTTGTTAAATCAGAATACATTTCTATTCCGGAAACGATTAAAAATAAATATAGTTTCTCAAATTGGTTTAATTATATGTTTAAAATTGAACCTTTTGAGAATATAAATAACGATTAAATTGAAGTTATTTAAAATTATCTTCAAAAAAAATTCAAAATAAATGAAAGTATCTGTAGCACTTTGTACTTATAATGGTGAAAAATATATTGTAGAGCAATTAGATTCTATATTAAATCAAACAAAGCCAGTTGATGAAATTGTTATTTGTGATGATATTTCAACCGATGAAACTCAAAATATTATTAATAAATATTGCAATAAATTTCCAAATATTATTAAGTTTCATATTAATGAAACAAATTTGAGAAGCGTAAAAAATTTCGAAAAAGCCATTTCAATATGTACTGGCGATATAATTTTTCTTTCCGATCAAGATGATCAATGGTTACCGGATAAAGTTGAAGAAATAGTTCGTCATTTTGAATTAAATCCTCAAATAAGTGTGGTGGCTACTAATGGTAATTGTATAAATGATAATTCTGAATTAATTGAAGATTTTTTGGTTTGGGATGTTCCTCAATTATTTATAGATAACAAAATACATCTTGATTTTTATTACTTAATATCTTGTTTTTTTAATATTGCCACAGGTGCAACAATGGCAATTAGAGGAAAGTTTATAAAAGAATGTATGCCTTTTCCAATAATTCCAAATTTTCATCATGATGAATGGATTGCAAGGGTTGCATGTTCAAAAGGTCAATTTTCTTTTTTGTCAAAAAAATACATTAATTATAGAATTCATGAAGCTCAGCAAGTTGGTGGGATTATTTACGAATTAGATGATGAAAATAAAAATTTAAATGATCTTTTATATTTGTTAGATTTAGATAATTATAAAATCAATTTTCTTCAATATAAAACAAAAATTAAAAGACTATGTAATGCATATTATATTAATGATAAATTTGCAAAGTTTGATATAAATAATGAAATTTTCAATACTACTTTGTTTGATATTAAAACCTTAATTGAAAAATACAAATTAAATATGAAGAAAAAATATCCTATATCTGCATTTTTTCTAAATTACACAGATAAAATTTTAAACAAAAGACAATTAAACTAAAAAATAAACTTAAAAATCACAAATCATGTTAAAAAAGTTAGTAAAACTAAGATTATTAAAAAATCATTTTTCACTAAAAGACGCTTTGTCTCTTTACTTCGGGTTAAAAAAAAATAAAGAAGAAATATATCTTTCTAATCTAGGAAGAAAAATATATTTAAGGAACGATACTAAAGATACAGAAACATTTGAAGAAATATTTTTATCAAGTTTATATAATACTACTTTACCAATTGTTCCTAAAACAATTGTAGATGCGGGTGCAAATGTTGGTTTAGCTTCATTATTTTTTAGAATGAAATATCCAAAAGCAAGTATTGTTGCAATTGAAATTGAAGATAATAATATTTCAGCTATACAAAAAAACACGGCGAATTTTACTAATTTTGAAATTAAACATAATGCTCTTTTTAACAAAAAAGCATTTTTTAAAATTACTGATCCTTACAATGCCACAAATAGTTTTCAAATAGTTGAAACAACCAATCCAGAAGAGGCTAATAGTACTTCAATTACTTTAGATGAAATAATGTCTTCCAAAAATTGGGAAACAATTGATATTTTAAAAATTGATATTGAAGGCGCAGAAAAACAATTATTTGAAAGTAATTATGAAAATTGGTTGCCAAAAACTAAAATAATTATGGTTGAAACCCATGACAGAATGATTCCTAAATGTTCGTATACAGTTATGAAAACTATTAATGATTATAATTTTATTTTATATACGACAACTGAGGGAACCTTGATTTATTATAATTTAGATTTTATTAAAATTCCATAATGGTATCAATCAACATTGAAATTCACAATGCCTACGAAGTCATTAAAAATGGCGGAATTATTTTATATCCAACCGATACGGTTTGGGGAATTGGTTGCGATGCTTCCAACGAAGAAGCTGTTGCGAAAATATACGCACTAAAACAAAGAGAAGAAAGCAAAAGTATGATTTGCCTAATGAATGGAGAAAAAATGATGTACCATGTTTTTGCAAAAATTCCAGAAGTAGCATGGGAAATTTTAGACCATTCAGAACGGCCAACAACTTTAATTTTAGATCAACCAAAAAATGTGGCTAAAAATATTATCGCAGAAGATAATACCTTAGCAATCAGGATAGTAAAAGACCCATTTTGTTTTAAATTAATGGAACGAATGAAACGACCATTAGTCTCCACTTCTGCAAATATTTCTGGAAATGCTACACCAATGAATTTCAAAGAAATTTCACCAGAAATTATAAAAGGAGTCGACTATGTTGTAAATTTGCATCACGATAAAGTTTGCAAAAAACCTTCAGCTATAATTAAATTAACTTTAGATTGTCAGGTAAAGGTGATTCGCAAATAAAATGTGCCAATATTTCAAATTGTCAATTAGCCAATAATTTTGTTTGCTAGAAAATTGGCACATTGACTAATTGTCAAATTGACTAATTAACAAATGAATTACAAACAACATTTAGAAAATAAAATTTTCAAAATCATTTCGCAAGCCGCTCAAGAACTTAACTTGGAATGCTATGTGATTGGTGGTTTTGTTCGCGATATTTTATTGGATAGAAATCATAAAAAAGACATAGATATTGTTGCTGTAGGTAGCGGTATTGAATTAGCTTTAAAAGTTTCAGAATTACTTCCAAACCAACCTAAAGTTCAAGTTTTTAAAAACTACGGAACAGCTATGTTACGTTATAAGGAAATGGATATTGAGTTTGTAGGTGCAAGAAAAGAATCTTATACACACGATAGCAGAAATCCTTTAGTAGAAAATGGAACTTTAAAAGACGACCAAGAACGTCGTGATTTTACCATTAATGCGATGGCTTTCTCATTAAATTCTGATAATTTTGGTGATTTAGTAGATCCATTTAATGGTGTTGCCGATTTAGAAAACAAATTATTAAAAACGCCATTGGATCCAGATATTACCTATTCTGATGATCCATTGCGAATGATGCGAGCTATTCGTTTTGCTACACAATTAAATTTTGAAATTGAAAGTGAATCGTTATCTTCTATTGCAAAAAACAAAGACAGAATCAATATTATTTCAGGAGAGCGAATTGTAGATGAATTGAATAAAATTTTGTCATCAGAAAAACCATCTATCGGATTTTTACATTTGTTTCAAACCGGTTTATTAGATTTAATTTTACCTGAATTAACCGCTTTAAATAACGTGGAAGAAGTAGAAGGGCATACACATAAAAATAATTTTTACCACACGTTAGAAGTTGTAGATAATATCTGCCCAAATACAGAAGATGTATGGTTACGTTGGGCTGCATTATTACACGATATAGGAAAAGCACCAACTAAAAAATTCAACAAAAAGCAAGGTTGGACGTTTCATGGCCATGAATTTTTAGGCGGAAAAATGGCTAAAAAAATCTTTGAAAGACTTCATATGCCTTTAAATCAGAAAATGAAGTTTGTTCAAAAAATGGTTATGATGAGTTCACGACCAATTGTAATAGCTGAAGAAATTGTTACCGATTCAGCCGTTCGTCGTTTAGTTTTTGATGCAGGAGAAGATATTGAAAATTTAATGACACTTTGCGAAGCCGATATCACTACAAAAAACAGTAAAAAATTTCAAAAATATCACAATAATTTTAAAATTGTACGTCAGAAAATAGTTGAAGTAGAGGAGAAGGACCGAGTTCGTGTGTTTCAGCCACCTATTTCTGGAGAAGAAATTATGGAACTATTTGGATTAAAACCAGGTCGTGAAATTGGTGTTTTAAAAGAAGCCGTAAAAGAAGCTATTTTAGAAGGTGAAATTCCAAATGAATATGAACCCGCAAAAGAATTTGTTTTAAAGCGTGCTGAAAAAATGGGAATAGTTAGAGTTGCAAAGTAGCAGAGTTTCAGAGTAGCAAAGATAAAAATAGTGATTAATTGATAATTTTAGATATTTAAAAAACAGTGAAGACATTTAGAGACTTACTTATTTGGCAGAAAGCTATGACTTTAGATACAAACTGTTATGCTATATCTGCTGATTTTCCTAAGGAGGAACAATTTGGACTTACTTCACAAATAAGAAGATGTTCTATTTCAATTCCAAGTAATATTTCGGAAGGTTTTGGAAGAGGAACAAATAAAGATTATTATAGATTTTTAACTATTTCTTTAGGCTCACTTTTCGAATTTCAAACACAAGTTGAAATTGCATATAACTTGAACTATATTACTTTAGAAAATTTCAATACACTTTACGAAGATAGTAGAGAACTTGAACGTATGTTAACTTCTTTTATGAACAAAATAAAACAAACTCTATAACTTTGAAACTTTGCAACTCTGCAACTTTGAAACTTAATAAATCAAATGAAAAAATATTTTCTTACAACAGCAAAAACAGCATTAGTTTTAGTTTATTTAGTAATTCTTGCAGGTGCTTTGGTGCGAATGACTGGCTCAGGAATGGGTTGTCCAGACTGGCCAAAGTGTTTTGGATATTATATTCCACCCACAGAACAAAAAGAACTTGAATTCACGCCTAATAAAGCTTACGATAAAGGTCAAGTGATTATTAAAGACGAAGGCTTACTTGTGGCAAAATCAGATTTTATAGCTTCTACTTCCTTTTCACAAAACAATTGGGAAGCTTACACCAAACACGATTATGCTATTTTTAACCCAGCACATACTTGGATTGAATACATTAATAGATTGCTTGGTGCTTTGGCAGGAATTGCCTGTTTTGTAGCGTTTATTTTCGCATTTGGCTATTGGAAAGAAAACAAAAAAATAGTTGTCTATACTCTTTTGGTTTGTTTTTTGATGGGATTTCAAGCTTGGTTAGGAAAAACAGTTGTAGATTCGGTATTAAGTCCGGTTAAAATTACCACTCATATGTTAACTGCTTTTTTAATTGTGGGGTTACAGTTGTATGTTATATATGTGGTTTCGGCAAAAAATAGCATTAGAAAATACGATAAAAAGTTTAGTATAGCGCTTGTTGTTGTGCTACTTCTAACTGTTGTTCAAGTGGTTTTAGGAACGTATGTTCGTGAGTTTATAGATACAATTGAGAAATCGGGAGCTCCAAAATCATTTTGGTTGTTACAACCTGAAATCACCTTTTATTTTCACCGAAGTTTTTCAATTGTCGTCTTTTTGGCCAATTTATTTTTACTTCTTCGAAATAGAAATCTTCAATTGGGTTTTGAAAAAGTAAATTGGATCGTTAGAATTTTAATTTTCGAAATACTATCAGGTGTTATTATGGTGTATGTCGATTTTCCTTTCGGAAGTCAAACTATACATTTAGTATTGGCAACTTTCTTATTCAGCGTACAATTTTATTTACTGTTAGAAAATAAAAAAATAACAGAAAAATAATATTACTTTTGCAGTCCGACTATATTGT